>JAKBCJ010000416.1 GCA_021807975.1 Pseudomonadota bacterium
CGTCACGACGATGCGATAGCCGCGCACGGGCGCGATTTACCGATGGATTTTTTTTTCGTGTTGCCATTATGACACAAGATTAACCGCTCCGCCGGGGGAACGGTTAACTCCCGTGCCTCATGTTCGGATCGTCGCTTCTACGGTCTCGCGTTCCGCGCCGCCGCAGAAGCTCCGCCGACAGCACCTTTCGGGAAAGAACGACCGATATGAACACCCAGACCCAACGCCATCCCCTTCGTCGCGCAGCATTGGCCGCGACCCTGCTCGCCGGCACCAGCCTGGGCGGATTCGCCCTCGGGCACGCCGCGTGGGCCGACAGCACCACGCCGGTCAACCCGTCGGGCACGCAGCTTCAGGCCCGGACCCTGCCCGATTTCAGCGACCTGGTCACCCGGGTGAAGCCGGCGGTCGTGTCCGTCACCAACAAGATGCAGCCAACCGAAGCGGCGATGGAGGAAGACCAGTCGGACGGCCAGGGTCAGCAGCTTCCGTTCCCCTTCAACCAGATGATCCCGAACGCACCGCGGCACCAGCAGCAGCACGCGATGGAAGCCCGCGGGTCGGGCTTCATCGTCGCCGCCAACGGAATCATCGTCACCAACAACCATGTCGTCAAAGGCGCCAAAACCCTGAGCGTCACGCTGGACGACGGCACCGTTCTGCCGGCAAAGGTCGTCGGCACCGATCCGCGCACCGATATCGCCGTGCTGAAAGTCGATGCCGGCCATCCCCTGCCCTTCATTCAGCTCGGGAATTCCCGCGACGTGAAGCCGGGCGAGTGGGTGGTGGCCATGGGCAACCCGTTCGGGCTTAGCAGCACCGTCACCGCCGGTATCGTATCCGCCGTCAGCCGTGACATCGGCGCCGGGCCGTACGATCAGTTCATCCAGGTCGATGCCCCGATCAACCAAGGCAACTCCGGCGGGCCGCTGTTCACCCAGGATGGCAAGGTGATCGGCATGAACACCGCGATCCTGTCGCCGACCGGCGGGTCCGTCGGGATCGGTTTCGCCATTCCGTCCGACATGATCCGCACCGTCACCGCCGAATTGCAGAAAGACGGCAGGGTCGTGCGCGGCTATGTCGGCGTGGAAGCGCAGCAAATCACCACCGCCACGGCGCAGGCAATGCATCTGAAAGAGAATGGGGGCGCCCTGCTGGCCGGTGTGCAGCCCGACGGCCCCGCGGCCGAAGCCGGCCTGCAGCCGGGCGACGTGATCCAGGCAGTCAACGGCACCAAGATCGCCAATCCCAAGGAACTTGCGATGAACGTCGCCAGCATCCAGCCGGGCGAGGAGGCGCACCTGACCATCCTGCACGACGGGCAGTCGAAGGATGTCACGGTCAAGGTCGGGTCCATGCCAAACGACCAGACCGCCAGCAACGGTAAGTCCGGGCACGGCGAACGAAGCGGCCGGATCGGCTTGGCCCTGGCGCCGCTGTCACCGGAATTGCGCGACCAGCTAGCCGTTCCTGACGGGACCAAGGGTGCCGTCATTCAGGGCGTGCAACCTGGATCGCCGGCCGATACGGCGGGCCTGCAACCGGGCGATTTGATCGTCGGGGTTGGAACCCATGCCGTTGGATCGCCGGCCGAGGCCGCGAAGGCGATGAAAACGGCGCTAAGCGGCAGCGACCATTCGCTGGCGCTGCGGGTGATCCGTAATGGTGAGCCTGTGTTCGTCGGCGTAACGGTGGATCAAGCGAAAGAGGGCTGAACCATCAACCCTTCGCGGCCCGGCATCGGGTCGGGTCGCGACAGGGCACTTATACCGAAGCCGGCACGCCTGCTCCGGCGGCCGGTTTTTTGACTTTTGCATCCAACGGGACTTCGACATCGATCTCCAGCGTGGAGAACGACGCGCCGCGATCCAGTTTGATTTGGACCGCGTCCCGATCGACGGAAATATGCCGGGCGATGACGGCGAGGATTTCTTCCTGGAGGACGGCGATGAGGTCGGATTTGCCGATGACGCTGCGCTCATGCGCCAAAAGCACCTGAAGACGGTCCCTGGCAACCGGGGCGGTGGTACGTTTGCGGAAGATGTCGAACAGGCTCATGCGACCCTCCGCCCGAACAGACGGCCCATGAAGCCCTTGCGGTCCATTGGGACCACGACCTCGACCGTCTCCCCCTTCAACCGCCGGGCCGCGTCGAAATAGGCCTTGGACGGGGCGCTGTTGGGGTTGTTCAGCGTGACCGGCGCACCGACGTTGGAGGCCTTGAGGACTTCCTCGCTTTCCGGAATGATCCCGAGCAGCGGGATCGACAGTATCTCAAGGACGTCTTCGACCTTCAGCATCTCGTTACGCGCGGCACGCTGCGGATCGTAACGCGTCACCAGCAGGGATTTTTCAATCCGGTCCCCCCGCTCGGCTTTCAGCGTCTTTGAATCGAGCATACCGATGATGCGGTCGGAATCGCGAACCGAAGAAACCTCGGGGTTGGTGACGACGACAGCGATATCGGCATTGCGCATCGCCAGCAACGCCCCGCGCTCGATCCCCGCGGGGCTGTC
Organism: Pseudomonadota bacterium; assembly: GCA_021807975.1. Taxonomy (GTDB): domain Bacteria; phylum Pseudomonadota; class Alphaproteobacteria; order Acetobacterales; family Acetobacteraceae; genus Rhodopila. The sequence goes on from JAKBCJ010000416.1 coordinate 2,520, forward strand.
GCAGATCACCCAGTCGAACTTTTCTTTCAACTCGGCAATGACTTTGTCCACGCCCTCGATCGTCAGCGCATCCTTGTCGCGGGTCTGCGACGCGGGCAGCAGCGACAGCGTGTCGATGCGCTTGTCGCGGATCAGCGCCTGCGCCAGCTTCGCGTCGCCCTGAACCACGTTGATCAGGTCGAACACCACGCGGCGTTCGGCCCCCATGACCAGATCGAGGTTTCTCAATCCGACATCGAAATCGATCACCACCACGTTTTCACCGCCGCGCGCCAACGCGGCGCCCAGGGCGGCTGTGGAAGTCGTCTTGCCGACCCCGCCCTTACCGGACGTCACGACCAGTACCTTGCCCATCAGCGATACTCCTAATCCAGAACCGAGATTTTCATCTGTTCGCCGTCCAGCCAGGCTTGCACCGGCTTGCCCAATACCTTCGCGGGCATATCGTCCGCAGTCTGATAGACGCCATCGATAGCCAGTAATTCCGCCTGCAACTTACTACAGAAAATCCGCGCGCCCGGATGTCCCGAAAGCCCCGCAATCGCTCGGCCACGTAACGTTCCATAAATATGCACCGATCCGGCCGCCATGACTTCCGCACCTGAAGCAACGGAACCCAGAACAGTAATGTCGCCGCGTTCGAACACCACCGACTGGCCAGACCGGATCGGCTGATCGATCACCAGTGTGTTGGCTTCGCTGGAACCGGCCGGAACCACCGCTGCCGCGGCGGGCGGCTGGTTGGCCTGCGGCCCCGGTGCCTCGATCTCCCGCCCCGGCTTGCTTGATACTGGCAGCGGACGGCCCCAGGCGTCGATACCCTCCCACGACGGGTGAGCACCCTCGGTGCCGATAATGCGAATGCCACGCTGCTCCAGAAGCTGGAGAAAATGCGCGACCCCCTGCTGTTCGCGCGGAACCGAACCCAGATCGACCACGACAGGACGCGCATCGAAGAAATTCGGGGAACGGTCCATCTGCGCGTCCAGCGCACTCAGCCACCGGTCCAGCGGCACTTCGGGCGCCAGGACCAAGGCCATGATGGATCGGCCACGGAGTCGGATCAGAGGTTTTGTGTCGGAGGCTGTCACAGTCCCGACCTATCCGCTGACTGTCGGGTGGTCAACGGGAATCCAGAAGCCTCGCACAAAATAATGTGGATAACCCTCCGCATCGACCGCTAGGGATAGTGGAATAGGGTGAAACAGCCCCAATCCATGGTGCCGCCGCCGGGTTTTGTTGCGAAATCGGCACGTCCGGCGGCTGGTACACTCCGTCGCAAATGGCCACTCAGTTTCATCAACCGAGCCGGATTTGCCACGGGGACCGAGAAAACCAAGTCTCGTCATCATCAGCCATAGGCGTGTATCCATCGGTCATGCGAATCGGCTCTCCCGACCCGCGGAGACGATATCGTGCCGGCCCACGAAGCATCGCCCCTGGAGCTTGCACCTGAACATCGGCAAGAACTGAATGCGCTGGTTCGGGCACATTCAACACCGTAAATACTGGCGGAGCGGTCACGCGTCATCCTGCTGGTCTCGGCCGGAAAAGGGGTGAGCGAAACCGCCGGCCAACTCGGCGAATGCCGGCGCGTCCCGCCACTGGCGTCGCCCGCCTGGTTGCTGGCCGTTGCGGCATCACCGAAGACCTTGGCGAGAAGGGCAACTCCGGCGTCCTGCAATCCATCGCAACGCGCGAGGCGTTCTTGCGCGATGCCGATCACAGGATCACCTTCCCCTTCACGCCCAAGCATGCG
>JAKBCJ010000417.1 GCA_021807975.1 Pseudomonadota bacterium
AAAGTTCGTCGGTCACCGCCAGCAGGGCCTGACCGAAGGCGTCGCGTTTGCCCCAGCGCTGGATGGAGGCGACGCAGTCGCGGGCCAGGACCGGGGTGCCGTCGTGGAACTTCAGCCCATCGCGCAAGGTCAGGGTCCATTCCTTGCCATCCGCGCTGGTCTGGTCCCCCGCCACCATCTGCGGGGTGGGCTGGAATGCGGCGTCGGTGCCGTACAGCGTGTCGAACACCATCAAGCCGTGATTGCGGGTGACATAAGCAGTGGTCCAGACTGGATCGAGCACCGCCAGATCGCCCTGGGGGATGAATTTCAGGACCCGGTTGCCCGCGGCGCGGGCGATGTGCGGCCGCGCGAGACTGACGGCGACGGCGGCGGTTCCGGTGCGCAGGAGGGTTCTTCTTTTCACGAGCGACTCCGTTTGGGTTCGGTGGGTTTCCGCACGCAAGAACCATACCGTCCAAAAGGTCGTGTCCAGCGCCTCTGCCCGCCAAAATCTGTGGCAAATCCGTTAAGGATTTGGGCACGTATTGGTTCGGGCCTCAAGTGGGGGCTTGCTGCCCCGGGTGGCTGCCGGCGCGTTGGGGCAGCAAGACGATGCAGGCGACGATGAAAACGGCGATGACGCCGGTGGAGGCGAACCTGCCCAGGTGCAGGCCGCCGTCCGCGGCGGGTTTGGTCAGCAGGTCGCCCACCGTGGCCCCCAACGGGCGGGTCAGAATGAACGCCGCCCAGAACAACAGGGTGCGGGACAGGCTGGTCGCGAAATAGGCAACGGCGATCACCGCGATGGCGGCGCCGAAAACCAGTGCCCCGCCCTCGAATCCCAGCCCGCCGTCGTCTGCCGCCCAGTCCCCCAGCGCGGTGCCGAGGGTATTGGAAAACAGGATGGTGACCCAGTAGAACGCCTCTGCCCGCGGGCTGGTGATGGTGTTGACCGAGACAGAGCCCTCGGTGCGCCACCAGATCAGCAGGGACAGCAGCACAAGGGCGAACAGGATCGACGCCCCGCCAGTGTAGCCGATGCCCAGCGAGCGGTCGGCGAAATCGGCCATGGTGGTGCCGACGGTGGTGGTAGCGACGATCACCGCCCAGTAAAGCGGCGCATGGAAGGTCTTCGCCCTGATTTGCGCGGCGGCCAGCACCAGGAAGGCCACGGCGAAGATGGCGGTGCCAATCAGGTATCCCAGGTTCAAGGTCATGGTTACCGCGTCTCCCCCGGTTTCCCCCAGGGTGGTGGCGGCGATTTTCAGGACCCAGAATGTCACTGCGACTTCGGGGACTTTGCTGCGGGTCGGGGTCATCGCGTGTCCTTGTTGGCCGCGATGGACATAGGGGTATCGTCCCCGAACCGGAACCCGGGGCGGCGGCATTTGTGTTGCGATCGCATGAAGATTCCCGGGCCGCGCCGACGATTGGGGGGCACCCGAATCCGATGCCGGTTGTGGCTGCGCCGATCCTGCTGCTAAGTCTGTTTCGCGCCGGCTCCGCGAGGGAACAGATGTCGCGGCCGGGGGCCCCCGGCCGTTCACGGTTTAGCAGTAAGGATTCGACCATGAACACCCATCCCGCCCTGACGCCCGGCCGCGTTGCAGTGATTACCGGCGCGGCCAGCGGTATCGGTCTGGCCGCCGCGCTGCGATTTGCCGCCATGGGCCTGAATGTCTGCCTCGCCGACTTGTCGCCGCAGGCAGCGGCGGAGCAGGTTGCCGCTGCCTCGCCGCGCGGCGCCTCCGCCGTGCTGGCAGTGCCGGCCGATGTCAGCAAGCTGGCCTCTGTCGAGGCTTTGCGCGATGCCGTCTATGCCCGGTTTGGCGAGGTTGGCGTGCTGATGAACAACGCCGGCGTGTCGCCCGGCGGTGGGCCGTACGACAACATCGGCCAGTGGCGCAGCCTGCTGGAGGTCAACCTGTGGGGCGTTATCAACGGAGTCCAGACGTTCGTGCCGGCAATGCTGGCGCAAAAGACCGCGTGTGCGGTGATCAACACCGGGTCGAAGCAAGGCATCACCTGTCCGCCCGGCAACACCGCCTATAACGTCAGCAAGGCGGGCGTGAAGGTGCTGACCGAAGCCCTGGCGCACAGTCTTCGCAACGAGGAGGGCAGCCGGATTTCCGCACACCTGCTGATCCCGGGATCGACCTTCACCGCTATGACGCGGGGCGACAGGGCTGAAAAGCCGGCCGGTGCCTGGACCCCGGCGCAGGTCGCGGACATGCTGGTTCAGGGCATCGACCAGGGCGATTTCTACATTCTGTGCCCGGATAACGAGGTGACCCGGGAGATCGACAACCGCCGGATCGCCTGGGCTGCCGGGGACATTACGGAAAACCGGCCGGCGCTGTCGCGTTGGCACCCTGATTACGCGGCGGCGTTCGAGGCGTTTTTGAAGGGGTGACCGATGCCCCGGCGGGCCCCCCGCCGGGGCGACAGAGCCGGCACCGAGGAAGCGACCGCCGGCTGGCGCCATCTGCTGCTGGTTATTGCACCGATGAATACGGCGTCGGGGCCAGCATATAGTTGGTGACTTTCGCGACGATGGGTCCGTTTTCCTCGGTCTTGGCGCGCGCGGCGAGCCATTCCGGGTCGGCTGCGAAGGCATTCCACTTCTGCTCGCGTTCGGCCAGCGATTCCCAGGCCAGCATGTAATACAGCGTCATGTTGGACTCGCCGATCAGCGTGGTCCAGAATCCCGCCTGCCGGATGCCATGCTTTTCCCAGATTTTCAACGTGATGGTGCTGAACCGCTTGTTCAGGTCCGGCAGTTTGCCGGGGACACATTCGTAGATGCGCATTTCGTAGATCATGGTTTCCCTCCCGCGGGTGTTGACGCGGCCAGTGTGCGGCGGGCGGGACGGGGCGGCAAGACCAGGCGCCGCGATCCGCTGAATTTGCGGAGGCTGACGGTGTTCGGGGCTACGATCAGGAAGCAGACCAATCCGCACGATCGACAGCAGGGAAATGTCAGCGCGCGAGTGGGCTTTTCCCCGCAATCAACACGCAAAGCCAAGGAAAATGGTGCGCCCGGTAGGACTCGAACCTACAACCGAGCGGTTATGAGCCGCCAGCTCTAACCAATTGAGCTACAGGCGCGCACCAGGGCCGGCAACATCGCGTTATTGCAAGACCTCTCTCTGCTTAGCAAGCCACTTATACACCGGGCGGCTCGGACCCTTACACCAGCCCCGCGCCAGACAGGCCGCCGAACACGCCCAGCGCGCAGGTGACCGTCGCCACAACGACCACCACCCACAAATACACCCCCTTCAGCCGTTGCGCGCGGGGCAGCGCCTTCACCGCCAGCGCGATCAGGAACCCCAGCACGATAGGCAGCATGAATGCGTTCATCACCTGCACCGCCACGTTCAGCGACACCAGGTCTGGCCAAACCGCCACCACCACCGCGCCGACCACGACGCAAAGCGCATAGACGCCATAGAACCAGTGCGCCTCGAACGGATGCAGTTCCAGTGAGCGGCGGTAACCGGTGACCTCACCCAGGCCCCAGGCCAGGGCCAGCGACACGACGATCGCCGCCACCATGCCGGCGCCCAGCACGCCCAGCCCAAACACCAGGTTTCCCATCTCCGGGCCGAGGAACGGCGTCAGCGCCTGTGCCATGTCGCCGACGGTGGCCAGTGTCGCCGCGGGATTGCCGCGCCCGATCGTGGCCGCGCAGGCGATCAGCACCGCCGCCATGATCAACTGTGTGATCAGCGCCCCTACGGCGGTATCCCAGCGCGCCGCCGACAAATGTTCTGGCCGCAGCCGCTTATCCGCCACCGCCGACTGCTGGTAGAACACCATCCACGGCATCACCACCGCGCCGATATTCGCCGCCGACAAATACAGGTAATCGGGGTTTCGGTAGGGGATATCCACGGCGCCACGCAACAGATCCGCCATCGACGGATGCGCCGCCCAGGCGACGAAGAAGAACGCCAGTTCAAACAGTCCGACGGCGATGGCCACCCGTTCCACCCGCCGATACGAACCAGTGACCACCACAACCAGCAATGCGATGGCGGCCAGCGACAGCGAGGCGTAACGCGGCACGCCATAAAGCTCCCCGACGCCGGCTACGCCGGAGAATTCGGTCAGCAAGGCCCCGACACAGGCGATGCCCAGCCCGATCGCCGACACCCAGGCCCAGACCGGCCCGAACGTGTCCCGGATCAACTCACCATGACCGCGGCCGGTGAAGATCGCCAGCCGCACCGTCAGTTCCTGCACCATGAACAGGATCGGAACCAGGACCAGTTGCAGCAGCAACAGGCGG
>JAKBCJ010000418.1 GCA_021807975.1 Pseudomonadota bacterium
CGGCGTGCGCATGCGCTTCATCGGCGACCGTACCCGCTTCGACACCGATATCCAGGGCGATCTGGAAGCCGCGGAACGCGATACCGCCGGTAATTCACGTCTGAACCTGACCATCGCCTTATCCTATGGCGCCCGCGCCGAAATCGCCGCCGCCGCCCGCGCCGCGATCGCCGCGGTGCAACGCGGCGCGCTGAACCCGAACGACCTGAATGAGGATGTGTTCGCCCGGTTCCTCGCCACCGACGGCATGCCGGATCCCGATCTGATTATCCGCACCTCAGGCGAACAGCGGCTTTCCAATTTCCTGCTTTGGCAGGCGGCTTATGCCGAACTGGTGTTTCTCGACGTGCTGTGGCCTGACTTCGACAGCGCCCATTTCACCGCCGCCCTGTGCGAATTCGCCCGGCGCGAACGGCGCTTCGGTGCGCGCAAGGATTGAACTGTTCGAAGGATCGAAGGCGTTGAGCGGATCCCGCTGGGCCGACCTGAAATTGCGTGTGCTGTCGGCTGCCGTTCTGGCGCCGCTGGCCCTGCTCTGTATCTGGCTGGGGGGCGGCGCCTTTACCGGCATGATCGCGGTGATCGCCGCCGGCCTGGCGTTCGAGTGGCTGGGCCTGTGCCGCCAGCAAACCGTGATGCCGGCGATCCTGGTGTTCGCGGCGTTGCCGCTGGCTGTCTTTGTCACCGCCCGGGTTGGCGCCTTGCCGGCCGCGGCGCTGTTGGCGGTTGCCACCGCCTTGGGCATCGCCGTCGCGGGCGGATTGTCCCGTGAACGTCCGCTGGCGTTCGGCGTTCCTTACCTGGGCATCGGCGCCCTGGCGCTGGTCTGGTTGCGTCAGCCGGCCGGGGTTGGGGGCGTTAATGTGATGGTGCTGCTGCTGGTGGTCTGGGCCAGCGATATCGGTGCTTATATGGCCGGCCGAGCGGTCGGTGGCCCGAAACTGGCGCCGTCGATTTCGCCGGGAAAGACCTGGTCTGGTTCGGTGGGCGGCTTGATCGCCGCCGCCGCGACCGGGTTGGCGGCCTCGGCGCTGCTTACGCACGGCACGCCATCGTGGCGGCCCGCCGGTTTCGCGGTTGTTATTGGCGTCATCAGTCAAATCGGTGATCTGCTCGAAAGTCAGGTGAAGCGTCACTTCGGGGTTAAGGACTCCGGCCGGCTGATCCCGGGGCATGGAGGCCTGCTGGACCGACTGGATGCTGTGTTGACCGCCGCCCCCGCGGCGGCCCTACTGGCGCTGGTGCTTGGACGTGGAGTAGTCCTGTGGGAATGAACGTCGATCATACTGTAATGTCCCCATCCAGTCCGCCTCGTACTGTCAGTGTGCTTGGCAGCACCGGCAGTGTCGGAACCCAGACCATCGAACTGCTGCTGGCAGAGCCGGAGCGTTTCCGGACCCGCGCGCTGGTCGCTGGCCGCAATGCCGCGTTGCTGGCCCGCCAGGCGGTCGCGCTGCGGGCGGAACTGGCGGTGGTGGCGGACGAGGCATCTTATGCGGCCCTGCGGGACGCACTGTCCGGCACCGGCATAGAAATCGCGGCCGGCCAGGAGGCCGTGGTCGCCGCCGCTGCGGCGGACGCCGACTGGACGATGGCCGCGATCACCGGTGCGGCGGGCCTGGCCCCGACGCTGGCGGCCGTCAGGCGCGGGGCCTTTATTGGCCTGGCCAACAAGGAAGCGCTGGTGTGCGCGGGCGATGTCATGCTGCGGGCGGTGCGCGAAGCCGGCGCGACCCTGTTGCCGGTGGATTCGGAACACAATGCGATCTTCCAATCGCTGGCGGACGGCAATCGCGCCGCGCTGGAAAAAATCGTCCTGACGGCATCCGGTGGTCCGTTCCGAACCGCCAGCCTGGAGGAGATGGAACACGCCACCCCGGCCAAGGCACTGAAGCACCCGGTCTGGTCGATGGGCGCGAAAATCAGCATCGATTCCGCGACGATGATGAACAAGGGCCTGGAACTGATCGAGGCGGCGCGTCTGTTCGACCTGGACGAAACCGAAATCGACGTGCTGGTGCATCCGCAATCGATCATCCACGGGATGGTCTGTTACAAGGATGGGTCGGTGCTGGCGCAGTTGGGCTCGCCCGACATGCGGATACCGATCGCGCATACGTTGGCATGGCCGAAGCGGATGACGACAGCCTCGCCCCGGCTCGATCTCGCGGCGGTCGGCCGGTTGGAATTCACCGCCCCCGATCTTGTCCGGTTTCCCTCGCTGCGGCTGGCAAGGGAAGTGTTGCAAAATGGTGGCGGAGCCCCCACCATTTTGAATGCGGCGAATGAAATCGCTGTGGAGGCGTTCCTGGCTAACCGCATCGGATTTTTGGATATCTCACGCACGGTGGAGCGTACGCTCGCCTGCCTGGGAACGCCCAAGCCCGAATCGATCGAGGATGTGGTTGCCCTCGATGCCCTGGCGCGTCGCACTGCCGTGGATTTGCTGCCCCTGTCCGCCCTTTGATCTGCCGAGGATAATCCCCGTGTTTGCGTTTGTTCCAGATGTCATTCGCAGTGCGGCGGCCTTCGTCGTCGTGCTTGGCGTCCTCGTTTTCGTTCACGAACTCGGGCACTATCTGGCGGCCCGTTGGCGCGGCGTGCGGGTCGAGGCGTTTTCGATCGGTTTCGGTGCCACGATCGCCTCCTGGACCGACAGCAGGGGCACGGTCTGGAAGCTGGCGTGGCTGCCGTTGGGCGGCTACGTGAAGCTGCACGGCCAGGAAAATCCGAAGGACGTGGCGCCCGAGGTCATGGCAGCCTGGATCCCCGGCGAGACATTTCACGAAAAGCCGGTCCTGTCGCGCGGGATCATCGTCGCCGCCGGGCCGGTCGCCAATTTTGTTCTGGCGATGGTGTTGTTCGCCGGATTGTTCATCGCCGTGGGCCAGCCCGTTCCGCTTCCGGTCATTGGCGGCGTGGCTGCCGACAGTGCGGCATCGCGGGCCGGACTGCTGCTCGATGACCGTATTCTGTCCATCGACGGCCGGCCGATCGACACATTCGACGATCTCAAAAACATCGTGGCGTCGCATCCGGACCAAAAGCTAACCCTGGAAGTCAGCCGCGACGGTGCCGACCGGACAATCGAGGTAACCCCGGAATCGGTTGGCTCCGGCGACCATAAGGTCGGGCTTCTGGGTGTTCGTGGCGGTGCTGTCGAATATCGCCACGTCAGTATTCCGGCGGCGCTGCTAGGTGGCGTGACCCAGACCTGGACCGTGACTCGCGAGACATTCGCCGGGTTGGCCCAGATGTTGGGCGGTTCCCGCGGCACGGACGAACTTGGCGGCCCGCTGCGGATCGCGCAGCTTTCCGGTCAGGTCGCGAAGCTGGGTGCGGCGACGCTGGTGTCGTTCATCGCGGTGCTGTCGGTCAATCTGGGTCTGATCAACCTGTTTCCGGTTCCCGTTCTGGATGGCGGGCACCTGCTGTTCTATCTGCTGGAGGCGTTGCGCGGCCGTCCGATACCGCAGCGGGCGCAGGAATACGGTTTCCGAGCCGGCCTGGCATTCCTGGCGAGTCTGTTCGTCTTTGCCACCTGGAACGATTTGACTCACTTGGGTGTGTTCCGCTGGGTGGTCAGCCTGATCGGCTGATCGAACCGGTGTGCAAGGCTGCGCGCGTCATACTATTTGTTGTTTAATATCAATCCATTGGATAGATCGGGGGGCTACGCAAGCAGCTACTAGCATCGGTGGCCCGCCGTCGCTATGGTGCGGCCCGTACGGACCGGGTCATCGACCGGTGCCGAGTCGTTCACGATCCGCGTGCCGTTAGGGGGACCAGCCTTTTGTTAACGATCCGTGCTGAGCGGCTTCTTGCCGCCTGCCTGATGCCAGTGCTGGTTATCGGGACTTCAGCCGCCCAAACCCCCGCGCCTCCCACTTCGGCTCCCGCAAGCCCGCCTCCCGCCCGCGTTACCCCCCCACGCCCGGCCTCGGCGCGCCCATCCATGAATACCGGGATCATTCGGGCCATTAAGATCGAAGGCGCCCGGCGGATCGAAGAGGGCACTATCCGTTCATACCTGCTGGTTCGCCAGGGCGATGCATTCGATGCCGAGCGCATCGATCGCAGCCTGAAGACGCTTTATGCCACCGGCCTGTTTAAGGATGTCCAGCTTGGCCGCAGCGGCGACACGTTGGTTGTCCGTGTCGTCGAAAACCCGATCGTCAGTCGCGTGGGGTATGAGGGTAACCACAAGCTGACAGACGATCAGCTTCGGCCGGAGTTGCAGTTGCGCTCGCGCGCGGTCTTTACGCCG
>JAKBCJ010000419.1 GCA_021807975.1 Pseudomonadota bacterium
GTCACGGAGGCGTCCCTGAAACTTCCTGCTTTCGCTGGTATCGAACCATCCCTGCGGAAACTCGCAGATTGAATCCCATGTCATCCCAGCCGAGTGTAGAATTTCGTCGTGCAGGCTGACGATGGCCAAGGGTTCCCAGAAGCCCGTCTCGTTGTCGCTCGCCGGCGGGATGAGATGATTGGGAAGTGTAGCGCCGCGAAGCGCCAAAACGCGGGTGAGTGCTGACGTGCCGCTTCGGTGAAAGCCGGCGATGATCAGGGCCCTGCTGGTCAGACCTGACTGTATGACGGATGTTTCAACCGTATTCCTCTCTGCTTCAACAGCGTTCCCAACTTCCGGCAAAGAAAAGAATTCCATCGTCATCTCGCTGTGTGTCTTAGGGATTCGGACTGAAGTCAATTTTCGGCGGTTGCCGATGACCGATTGGTCGCCAGGAACAGAACCGGTGCAAGGGCGGGTGCCTGGAAAGCTTTTTCGAAGCGGGCGGCGAATGTTTCCGTCACGTTGACCCGTGGGCGCGGCATCGGTAACCCGGCTTGGGGATGCTGGGGCATTTGCCCGACAAAGCCAGTGGGGCCGGGGCCCGAGCGGGTCAACGTATCGCTGAAACCTGCCCTGCGGTGTTCCTGAACAGTATTCGCACCAGGCGCAAGAATTGCTGCGTCCAACCGGCTTTGTCCGGTGACAGGGGCAACAAGGCGGTTCGGCAGGCCCGATCGTTGCGCCGCGATCGCGAACCGCCGATACATGGAAATCTGCCCGCCCCCAGCGTTGCCCAATGACATCATGGGACCCATGCGAAGCTGAAGAGCGCGAGACATGGGCCGGTCTTCAAATATGCCGAAATCAAGCGAGCGTCGAATCGGATCGAAACCGGTCGTAGCGATGGCTGAATGGCGGGCCGGATACTCGGTGGCGTCGAAGTTGTATTCGATAAATTTCCCAAATGCATCGTCGTCAGGATCGGCTGGATTGCATCGCCCCTGCGCGATTACTCCGGCTTTGGGTGGCATCGCCATAGAAATCAAAATCGATCCGCCCATATACCCCCCTCTGGCTAGCAGGGGTGTCTAAAACAGTCGGCGGAACAAATCCACAATTTCCTGGTCCTATGCGGAAGGCGGCGAGCGGTGACACTGCGCCCGGGCACAGTGTTGCTTCAGTGCCGCGAATCCAAGTTCAAAGTCTCTGTCCGGTCAGTAGGGTTCCGAGATAGTCCGCTTTCCATGCTGCGGCCTTGCGGCGGAGCTTGATGGATTTCTTGTCCGTGGCTGAGCGGACAAGGTTCAGAGCGAACTGTCGGGCGACGGCCATGTTTCTGGCGCCAAACCTCTTTCGCAACCTCGGTTGATCTTCGTTGAACGTGACATCGAGGACTCGGTGCAGCCGATTTTCGATGCCGCAGTGGCCGCGCACCGCCAGTCCTGCCCGTTCGGCGGTGAGCGCGGCGGACGAGATGTGGTAACGGGTTTCCGCGTTCAATGTCTGGCCACGCTGGACGCGGGCGCGAACGCGGATGATGCTGAAGGCATCCGGCAGCCTTAATTCGCCAGCAAACCCGCGATCCCCCGAGAGCCAGTCGACCTCGCGGATCACGTCGACATTGCGCTGTTTGATCCGGCCGTGGCCTTTGTCGTGTTCCGTGTGGGTATCAACGGAATCCGCCGGGGCGTCGTCGAAACAGGCTTCGATATGCGCGCGCGAAGTGGGCTGATTGGCTTTGACGGCCAGCAGATAGTCGGCGCCGGCGTTTCGTATGGCCGCCGCGATGGTTCCGTTGGTGGCGATGGCATCGATGGAAACCAGCGCGCCATGCAGTCTGTCCCCCTCGGCCAGCCGTGCCAGCAATACAGGGATGACGGGCAGTTCATTCGATTTGTCCGCCACCGTCTCCTGGCCGAGGACGAGACGCGAGGTGGTGGCGAAGGCCGCCACCAAATGCAGCGGCGCCTCACCGACGGCGCGATCGTGCCGCAAACCACCGGGAACAGTATCTCCGCCAGCGGACGCTGGATCCGCCGGACATCGTGCGGATCGTCGAACGCGGAGAGGTGCTCCAGAAGCACCGACAGGCGTGACTTTCCAGACTGCGCGGCGAGGTCGCGTGACATGGCATGTGGCTCCGAATCCAAGCATGCCGCACCGAATCAACCATAGGTTGAATTGTTTAGACGCTGTAACGTGAGCTCGATGCCCTTATCGGCAGGCTGCGATTGGCCGACCCGTTGGGCGCGGCGTGAAGGTCGCCGGAGAACGAAATCCGTCGATTGGGGCGGTGGAGGTGAGCGGGGGTTCCCTTGTTGGAGGGACTCAACCGGGTGAACCGGGCGATTGAAGATGGTCAGGAACGTGGCCTTGAACGCGGAGGTACGGATGGTCTGCGCGGTGCGCATGGGCGCTGGCTGGTTAGATCATTTGGTTATTTGGAGCTGTCAATGATTTCCTGCCCCGGGTTCGGGGGATAGCGGGCACGGCTGGATTGATAAAATTCTATGGAAGATATATAGGTAAAAGACCAAAAATATTCTGGTATATTGGTGGTCGGGGGGCAGTGGGTTGGCCCATGTGGTCAGGTATTCTCACATTTGCCCAGCGGCGCGCTCGGTTATTTTGGCTCTTATGGCGTCATTTATTGATATGAGTTATCGGCCGCGCCAGACGCTGGACGTCGCGACGCCGGCGGAGCATTCCAGGGCATTGTTAGTCGGACTGGCAGGCTAACGAATAAAACCGTGCGAGGCGTTTGCTCCAGAACTTTAATCCGCCTACCATTATCACCCTCTCGACCCACACAATTGGACCAATTCATCGTCAGGGCCGCGTTACATGACGTCTAAGATCACCACTCTAAGCGGCATGCAGTGCGTCGTGCTCGGCGGCGGTGGGTTTATTGGAACCAACCTCTGCAGGGCGCTGCTAACCCGGGGTGCATCGGTGCGCGGGTACAGCCGCAGCCGCACCTACCCTGCCGCTTTGGACGGGGTCATCTGGACCAGCGGCGAATTCAGTGACCGGACCGCCATCGCCCGGGCCTTGGACGGGTGCGACATCGTATTTCACCTGCTGGGTGGCAGCATTCCCGATAGTTCGAACAAGGATCCTCTGGGCGATCTGATGAGTTCCGCGGTACCGAGCCTGCAACTGCTGGAGGTTTGCCGGGCGGCGAAGGTGCGGAAAATTCTATTCGTCTCCTCCGGCGGCACTGTCTATGGCATCCCTAACGCCATTCCGATTCCTGAAACGGCCCCGACTGACCCGATCTCCGCCTATGGGATCAGCAAGCTGGCGATTGAGAAATACCTCGCTCTCTATCACTACCTGCATGGCCAGGACTTCTGCGTCTTACGGGTGGCCAACCCGTTTGGCCCGTATCAGAGCCCGGATCGACGGCAAGGCCTGATAGCCAGTCTGATGCATCGCATCTCGCGGGGGCAACCGATCGAAATCTGGGGCGACGGCCAAGTCGTCCGCGACTACATCTATATCGACGATGTCATCGAGGCATTGCTGGCTGCTGTCACCTACGGCGGTCCACACACCCTGTTCAACGTAGGCTCTGGTGTCGGACGGAGCGTCCTGGAGGTCGTGCGCGATGTAGCCGAGGCCCTCGGTCACCCGGACGTCCAACGGATCCATAAGCCCGGGCGCGCAACGGACGTTCCTGTGAGTATTCTCGACATCGCCCGCATCGAGCGTGAAGTCGCGTGGTCGCCGCGCACCGACTGGGCCCGAGCGTTGCGACTGACCGCGGACTGGATCCGTACGATCTGACCCGCCGTCCAAAGATACCGCTCCGGGTGGCATGAACCCACGGTTTAGCTTACATTAAAATATACCCTAGCGTACATTAGCCAATGCTTTACCTTAAAGTCCGTCCGAAAGCTAACCATTGGAATTACATAGCTTCCGTACCATCAACCGGATCGAAGCCAGCCTAATATATGCTAACACGGAACGATATAGATTCTCGAAATCCTTGGTCAGACGGCGACAGCGATTCAGCCACGCGATGGTGCGCTCGACCACCCAGCGCCGGGGCAACAGGACGAAGCCCTTGGCGGTGTCCGAACGCTTGACGATCTCGATCTCCCAGTCGCCGACTTTTTCCAGTTCGCCCTTCAGCTTATCGTCGGCGTAGCCGCCATCGGCGAAGACATGGCGCAGCCAGGGATACAGGCCGCCCGCGAATTCCATCAGCCAAGGTGCTCCATCGCGGTCCTGGACGTCCGCTCTATGGACGATCATGCCGAGCGGCAG
>JAKBCJ010000420.1 GCA_021807975.1 Pseudomonadota bacterium
AAATGGGCCTGCTGGGCCTGCCGTTTGAGGAAATCCTGGGCGGCTTCGGCGGCGGTCCGGTCGAAACCGCGATCGTGATGGACGCATTCGGACGCGGTCTGGTGCTGGAGCCATATTTCGCCACGGTCGTCCTGGGGGGCGGGCTGTTGCGCCGGGCGGGTTCGGCGTCCGTGCTGGGGGCGCTGGCGCCGAAGGTCGCGGCCGGCAAGCTGAAGCTGGCATTCGGGCATGTCGAGCGGCAGTCCCGCTACAATCTTGCCGATGTCAGCACCACCGCACGGAAGGACGGCGGCAACTACGTCCTCGACGGCGCTAAAAGCGTGGTGATCCATGGCGATACCGCCGACAAAATCTTCGTCACCGCGCGCCTGTCGGGCGAACGCCGGGCCGCTGGCGGGATTGGGCTGTTTCTGATCGACCCGGCCACCGCGGGCGTGACCCGGCGCGGCTATCCGACCCAGGACGGTCAGCGCGCCGCCGAGATCACGCTGACCAACGCCCGCGTGTCCGCGGACGATCTGATCAGCGACAACGCCCTGCCGATCATTGACCATGTTATCGATGAAGCCATCGCCGCCCTGTGTGCCGAGGCGGTTGGCACGATGCAGTCGATGCAGGACCTGACGCTGGAATACCTGAAAACCCGCAAGCAGTTCGGCCGCGCGATCGGGTCGTTCCAGGTGTTGCAGCACCGGTCGGTGGATATGCTGGTCGCGGTGGAGCAGGCGCGCAGCATGGCGCTGTTCGCCGCCGTGATGGCGGGCGAGGAAAACCCGATCGAACGGCGCAAGGCAATCGCCGCCGCCAAGGTGCAGATCGGCCGGTCCGCGAAACATGTCGGGCAGGAGGCGATCCAGTTGCACGGCGGCATCGGTATGACCAATGAGTATGCGGTGGGTCATTACTTCAAGCGCGCCACGATGATCGACCAGCTCTATGGCGATGCGGACACGCATTTGTCCTATCTGGCCGCGCATGGCGGGCTGTTCGGGAAGGTCGCTTGAACGTACTGCTGGATCTGGACGGAACCCTGGCGGACTCGCGCCCGGGTATCCTGGCGTGCTTCCAGCATATGCTGACGGAGCTGGGTCATGACCCCGCGGTCGCGGGGGACCTGACCTGGGCCGTGGGACCGCCGATGGCGGTGTCGGTCGGCAAGATGCTGGCGATGTATGGCGATGACCGGGTGGATCTTGGCCTTGCCACCTACCGGGCCAGGTACACGACGACGGGTATCTATGAATGCACCGCGTTCGCGGGCGTGTCAGAGATGCTGTCGGCTTTAACCGCTGCCGGACATACCCTGTGTCTGGCGACGTCGAAGCGCCGGGACTTCGCCGAACGTGTGGTCGATTATCTGGGGTTCGGTTCGTTCATTCCGCGTGTCTATGGGGCGCTTCCCGGCGGCGGGCTGGATGAAAAAAAAGACCTGCTGGCGGAAATCCTGCGCGTTGAGGGCTACGATCCGGCGCAGACGGTCATGGTTGGCGATCGGTACCACGATATCCACGCCGCCCGGGCCAACGCGCTGCGATCGATCGGTGTGCTGTGGGGATATGGCGGAGAGGCTGAATTGACCGAAGCCGGCGCCGACCTGCTGGTTGCGGCACCGGTCGAAATTGTTCCTCTGATCTGACTGGCTTGGTTGGCGGGCTTTGGGCCTTACGACCCGTTGCCGAGCCGTAAGGCGATGCTGCGTGCGTGGGCCTGCAGGCCCTCGGCTTCGGCCAGGGCGACACCAGCCGGGCCGATCCGTTCCAGACCGTCGCGCGTGGCGGATACGAAGGTCGTTCGCTTCAGGAAGTCGAACACCGACAGCCCGGAAGCAAACCGAGCGGTGCGGCCGGTTGGCAGAACGTGGTTGGGGCCGGCGACGTAGTCACCGACGGCCTCGGGACAGAACGCACCCAGGAACACCGCGCCGGCGTGGCGAACCCGGGCGAACACCGCCTCCGGGTCGCGCAGCATGAGTTGCAGGTGTTCGGGTGCGAGGCGGTCAACCAGCGCGACGGCCGTGTCCCAGTTGTCCACCACGATTATGGCGCCGTGGGCCTGCCAGCTTGCGGTGGCGATCGCGTGGCGGGGCAGGGTGGGCAGTTCCGCCAGCACCGCTGCCGCCACCGCATCGGCGAATGCGGCATTGTCGGTGATCAGGATCGACTGCGCTGCCTCATCATGTTCGGCCTGGGCCAGCAAATCGACGGCCATGCGGCGCGGGTCGTTGTCCGCGTCGGCCAGCACCACAACCTCTGACGGGCCGGCGATGTTGTCGATCCCGACGCGGCCGAACACCTGGCGCTTGGCTTCGGCGACATAGGCGTTGCCGGGGCCGACGATGCGGTCCACCGGTGCGATGGTCGCGGTGCCGTACGCCAGTGCCGCCACAGCTTGCGCCCCGCCGATCCGGTAAATCTCCGTCACCCCAGCCCGCCGGGCGGCGGCGAGAACCAGCGGATTCAGGATGCCATCGGGCGTTGGGACGCACATGGCAATCCGCGACACGCCCGCGGCCACGGCCGGGATCGCGTTCATCAGTACCGAGGACGGATACGCCGCCTTGCCGCCGGGAACATACAGACCGACGGCATCCAGCGCGTTCCAGCGCATGCCCATGGTGATCCCGGCTTCGTCTGTCATCCGCAGGTCCCGCGGTAGCTGCGCACGATGAAACGCCTCGATCCGGGTGGCGGCCAGGTCCAGCGCGGCGGCCAGGTCGGGGGGAATCGAGGCGGCAGCCGCGTCGATCTCGGCGCTGGAGATGCGCAGGCGATCGGCGGTCAGGGTCTGCCGGTCGAACCGCGTCGTGAAGTCGATGACCGCCGAATCGCCCCGGGCGCGGACGGCGGCGATGATGTCGGCAACCGCGCGATCCACGGTTTCGGTGGTTTCGCGGGCCTGCGACAGCAGGGTGAGAAACTGGGCTTCGAAGCCGGCATCTGTCGTGGAGAGACGGATCATGGATCTAGGACCCCATCGCCGCGCGAAACCGCGCGATCCAGGCCCCCACCGCTTCGGGCTGCGTCTTCAGCGCGGTGCGGTTAACGATCAGCCGGCTGGTGACCGGGGCGATGACCTCGGTTTCCACCAGCCCGTTGGCCTTCAGGGTGGACCCGGTCTGCACCAGATCGACGATCACCCGGCACAGCCCCAGGCCGGGCGCCAGTTCCATGGCGCCGTTCAGATGCACCACCTCGGCATGGATGCCCCGACTGGCATAATGCCGGCGGGCGATGTTGGGGTATTTGGAGGCAACGCGGATTTGGCTCCAGCGCGAGGAATCGTCCATCCCCGCGGTTTCCTTCGGTTCGGCCACCGACACGCGGCATTTGCCGATGCCCAGGTCCAGCGGCGCGTACACCTCGGGGTAGTCGAACTCCATCAGCACATCGGCGCCGCAGATGCCGATATGGGCCGCGCCGAAGGCAACGAAGGTGGCAACGTCGAACGGGCGCACGCGCACCACGTCCAGCATCGGGTCCTCGGTTTCGAACCGCAGACGGCGGCTGTCCTCATCGGCGTAATCCGGCGAGGGAACGATCCCGGCGCGCGCCAGCAACGGCCCGCACTCCGACAGGATGCGTCCCTTGGGCAGCGCCAGGATCAGCGGCGTCGTGACGTCCGGCCCCAGCGAGGCCGCGGAAAACGGGGCAGTCATGAAGGCTCCGGCATGCAGGTTGGCGGGGTTTACTCTACTCGGGCCGAGACAGGAAGCCGTCCCTGTTAAACCGGAAGTTGCGTAGCCTTTCGGTCCACACCCGTGGATCATGTCAGCAGGGTGCATTCAGTGTGTGCAGACCCGCGAACTGGACGATCTGGCGCACCGAGCGGACCAACCCGAACGGGCCGGACAGCGCGTGGAAAGTATCGTCGGTTCGGGCCGCCGCCTCCGCCGGACTGGCCAGAACTGCTTCCACCGCCTGCGAAATCCGCTCCCGCGTGAAGTCGAACATATACTTGTCCAGCATCGGCATGGTTCTTCTGGCGAAGGTATTCCCGTCACCGATCGGAGGCACCCCGGCCGCCAGCGCGAAGAACACCCGGTCATGCACCGATTCTTCCACCAGTGGGTTGGTTGACAGGCATCCGCTGTATCGCGGCAGCAGATCGATCATCGTTCGCCAGGTGGCCGAACCGTGGAACCGGGCGGCCGCGCCGTCCCAGTCGATATGGTCCCAGCCGGCGCCGAAGACATCCACCGGATAGTGCTTGACGGTGTCCATCACCAGATTGGCGCGCTTGAACCGGATGTAGTTGTCC
>JAKBCJ010000421.1 GCA_021807975.1 Pseudomonadota bacterium
GCAGGGACTGGGCAAGCTGCGGCAGAAGCTGCGTGGTGCTGATCAGCAGGAAACCCACCAGGAACATCAGGCCGCAACAGATCCCGAAGCTGCGGTATCCCAGCAGCCGGACATTCATCACCGGCTGCGGATGGTACAGCTCCCATAGCACCAGCACGATCAGGCTGGCGGCGCTGATCAGCGTCAACGCGGAGATGAAGCCAGAGGAGAAGCCGTCCTCGACCTCGAAACGGTCGAGCATGACCTGCAGGGTACCGAAGCCCACGAACACCAGGATCAGGCCGAACAAATCGACTTTCAGCCCTTGGTCGAGCAGTTCCCGCCGCTCCTGCTGTAGCAAAGGGGGCTCGACCACCAGCCAGCCGACCAGGGTCAGCGACAGCAGCCCGACAGGCAGATTGATCAGAAAAACCCAGTGCCAGGACAGATTGTCAGTCAGCCAGCCGCCCAGCACCGGGCCGATCGCCGGGGCGCTGACGACGGTCAGGCCATACAATGCGAAAGCCTGGGCGCGCTTTTCCAATGGAAACGTGTCGGCGAACATCGATTGTTCGGTCGGCGCCATGCCGCCGCCACCGATGCCTTGCAGGACACGCGCGAACAGCATCATGCCCAACGACGTGGACATCGCGCACAGCAGCGAGCTGAGCGTAAAGAGCGCCACGCAAATCATATAGAACCGCTTGCGGCCGATCACATTGGCCAGCCAGCCGCTGATTGGCAGGACGACGGCGTTGGAGACCAGATAGCTGGTCAGAATCCAGGTCGATTCATCCTGATCGGCGGACAGGCTGCCGCCGATATGGCGCAGGGCCACGTTGGCGATGGTGGTGTCCAGAACCTCCATGAACGTCGCGATCGACACCACCACGGCGATCAGCCAGGGGTTTCGGTCACCCGCAGCCGAACGCGGCAGATTGGCATAGGCCACGGTTCAACGCACCCGGACAGAGGGTGTAACTGACATCCCCGGCATCAGCGGCCGGCCTTTCAACCGGTCGTCGTCGATCAGGATTTTCACAGGCAGGCGCTGGACGATTTTCACGTAGTTGCCGGTGGCATTTTCCGCGGGCAGGGCGCTGAACGCACTGCCGGTGCCGGCCTGGAAACTGTCCACCTTGCCGTGAAACCGAACCGAAGGTACCGCATCGAATACCAGATCGACATCCTGACCGGCATGCAGGTCGGCCAGTTGGGTTTCCTTGAAATTGGCCGTTACCCAGCGGCCATCCTGCACCAGTGCGAACAACGGCTGACCCGCGGAGACGTAGTTGCCGGCACTGACCGTGCGGTGGGTCACAGTGCCGGCAACCGGGGCAACCAGCGTGCAATACGAAAGCTGCAATTCGGCCACCCGGGTGTTGGCCGCGGCCTGGTTCAGCGAAGCCTCGGCCGCCAGCGCCTGCGCTTGTGCGGAACGAACCTGCGCCCGGGCGGCGGAAACGGTCTGGCGGCTGGCGTCCAGTTTCGCTTCGGCGGAATGGAATGCCGCGGTGGCCGCGTCGATCTGCTGGCGCGATACCGCGGCCGGGGCGATGGCCCGCAGGCGATCGTAATCCTGGCGGGCCTGCAACAAGTCGGCGTCCGCCACACGCACATTGGCCGTCGCCTGATCGACATTGGCCTGCTGCACCGCGACCTGCGCCCTGGCCTGCTCCAATGACGCCAAGGCGCTGGACTGCTGTGCCTTCGCCTGATCCAGCCTGGCCTGGAAATCGGCCGGGTCGATCAGCAGCAGTTTCTGGCCGGCCGCGACGTGCTGATTGTCGGCGAACAGCAACTCGGTGACCTGCCCGGTCACACGCGGGGCGACCTGCGTGGTATAGGCGTCAACAAACGCGTCGTCCGTTGTCTGAAAATCCCGTGTATCCAGCCAATACATCGTACCGGCGACGATCATCCCCACCACGACCAGTATCCCAAGAACCGGTCCGATACCGCGTTTGCGGGCGGCTGGTTTCGGCGGGTTGCCGGAATCCGGCGCTATCGTCTCCTGCTGGGGCGACAGGTCGTCCATGGTCGTTGCTCCAACCGGTATTGACCGAACCGTTCGGTCATTCACATATGACACGTAGCCCAGCCGTCCAGGTTGTCAATATGGTGCGGGCGCGGGAAGGTAACGACGATGGACAGCAACACGAATCTCAGCGCGGACAAGCGGGCACAGATACTGGCGGGCGCAGCCGCGGTGTTCGCGGCGGACGGATACGAGGGCGCCAGCATGGCCCGTATCGCCTTGGTCGCCGGCGTTTCAAAGGGCACGCTGTATAACCATTTCGACAGCAAGGCGGCGCTGTTCACGGCGTATGTCGGGGAGAAATGCGACCTGTATCTGGCGCATGTGTTCGACGGTACCGGCCACGAGGGCGATCCGGCGGAGGTGCTGCGCGGCATCGGCAAGCGGATGATGCAAATGATGCTGTCCGATGTGGGTCTGGCAATTTACCGCGTGGTCATTGCGGAAGCAGCGAAATTCCCGGATTTGGCACGCGGCTTTTTCGAATCCGGACCGGCTCGCGCTGTCGGCTTCATGGCGGACTGGCTGGCCGAGGAAACAAGGCGCGGGCGGTTGGCCGTCCCCGACCCGGCGTTTGCGGCCGAACAGTTCTTCAACCTGTGTCAGACACGCCTTGTGCTTCGCCGCAAACTGGAAATGCTGCCCGATCCGCCCGAAACCGACATCGAAGAGGTCGTGGAGGCGGCGATCACGATGTTCCTGGGCACCTATCGGGCCTAAGCGCTCGCAGGATCCGCCGAACGATGGCTCGCTACCGCCCGTACTCTTGAAGAAAAGCCATATTATCCGTTTGCGCCGGTTTCTGTTTTGAGTCTATGGCAACAACGTGATTTTGTAGCTGGACTAAGTTGGGGGGTAACCGATGTCAGTGTGTGCTGCCAGCATCAAGCACCGGGGCGACCTCTAGAGATGGCCGTACAGGGGCATGTCGATATCGTATCCCATTCAGAGATTGCCGGCTGGGCCATCGACTGGGATCAGCCGAAGGCCCAGTTCGACATCTCGATCATCCTGGACGGCGTCGAAACCGCCCGATGCAAAACGGACATCAAGCGGGACGGACTTGCCGAGGCCCTCGGCAACGGTGCGTCGGGCGTGCATGAATTCCGGCACAGATTCGAGCCTCGACTGGACAGCCGAGATCACCATCACATTGAGGTACTGGTGACTCATAATAGCAAGCCGCTGCCGAATGGACGCCGTACACTTTACCGAACCAACCCTGGCCGGACAGGCTTTACGCCGATATTGCTAACCTCCAACGGCCGTTCCGGGACGACGATGCTGATGCGCGAATTCGTGGCGCATCCGGATATCGCCGTCGCGAATGTCTATCCCTTCGAATTCAAATTGACTTCTTACTACGCAGCCGCCTGGAATGTACTCACGCAAACAACCCACATTCCCACTGTCGATGAGATCGATTTCGGTGCGCGCGCCACGCGGGACACCCTGATCGGCCGGAACCCCTGGAACCGCCAGGATCTGCTCGCCTCCATCGGCGGCCCACAAGCCGCAAGACTGCTCGGCAGCATCCTGCCCGACAGGCTGGCGCAATTCTTCCGGACGACGGTGGAAGACAGCTACGGCATTATATCGGCCCGGAACGAGAAATCGGCCCGTTTCTTCGCCGAGAAATCGGGCATAGAGGAACCCGTAAGGCAGGGCTGTAGGGTTTTATTCCCCGACCAGCGGGAGATCGTTCTGGTGCGCGATCCGCGGGATTATTTATGTTCGGCGAAAATTTTCTGGAAACAGGATATCGCCGAGGTGCTGGCCACCCAGAGTATCGAATTGCCGAAGCTCATGAGTATCCACACCGAAAATCGGCCCGACGTCTTGTTCGTGCGCTATGAGGATCTGATGTTGGACCCGATACAAGCGCGCAGAAGGATTTACGACTTTATAGGATGCGACGCGGTATTCCAGCCGCACATCTTAGAGGCGGACGGGCTGCCGGACAGTCACAGAACCAGTTCATCGCCCGCCGACTCGGTAGGACGTTTCAGATCCGAACTGGATGCGACAGAACGTGCACGCTGCAATGAGGCGTTCGGGCCGTTTATGAAAATGTTCGATTATCCGCCGTAGGCTTTACGGACCTCGCTATCCGCCAAACCAGTTAGCCCCCCCCGATTTTCGGAATCAAATAAATCTCGCTGCCCGGCTTAAGTTCCACCGCGTAGGAGTCCTGGAAAATCTCGCCGTCGATGGCGATCGCCATGCTTTCCTCGACC
>JAKBCJ010000422.1 GCA_021807975.1 Pseudomonadota bacterium
GTCGTGGAACGGGCGCGTTCGGTTGTTAAGCGCGCGGCGGCGCTGCGCGGGCGGGCGAAGGGGTAAGCCCGCCCCGCTTCGATCGCGTCTCTTTCCGTCATCCTTGCTTAACGGTGTTCCGGGCGCTGCACTATTTCTTCAGATGCGACGCCAGGAAGCCGGCGATCTCGGTATAGGCCTCGCGCACCTCCGGAATGCGGTCGTCGCGGCCGAAATAGGCGTGGGACTGCCCCTCGTACACCTGCAACGACGCATCGATTCCCAGGTTGCGCAGCTTGCGGTGAACCCGAACCGTGTTGCTCAGCAGCAGGTCGCGGGTGCCGGTGGTCAGAATCGTGGGCGGGAAGCCGTGCATATCGCCGTACACCGGGGAGATCAGCGGGTCGTGCATATCGTGGCCGTTGGCATAGAACGCGGCGGCGGCGTCGCAGAATCCGTCGGGCGAGACAAGCACGTTGTCCACCATCGCATTGGTCTGGAAGCTGTCGCCGGTTTTTGTGGCGTCGGACATCGGCGTGCCGGACGCGATGGCGCCGGGCATCGGCAGGTGGTCCTGCTTGGCCTTCAGCGCCATCTCCAGCACCAGCGCACCGCCGGCGGACGTGCCGATAAAGCCGATACGCTTTGCCTCGGTCTTTTTCAGCGCGGCCTTATAGACGGTCATGGAATCATCCAGCGCGGCTGGGAAATACGCCTCCGGCGGCATGCGGTAATCCACGGCGATAACCTTGAAACCGCCGATCGCGGCAATCAGCATCGCCTCCGGCAGTGCCGCCTCGGCGGGATTCAGCACATAGCAGCCACCATGGATTTGCAGCAGCAAACGGCCGCGGTTGGCCGCCGGGATGGTCTTCGGCGTCACCGTATAGATGCGGACTCCGTCTATCACCCCGGGCTCCACCTTCACCTGCAGGCGCTCTTGCATGGCGTGGACGTTGGGCACGGCGGCGGCGCGGATCGACTCAGCGTATTGCTTCCAGCCCTCCGGCGTGGTGGGCGGGGTGTTCCAGCCGGTGCGCAGCGGTGCGGCGATCAGTTGCTGAAGTTGCGGGCTGACATCGGTGGGAACCGGAAGGCTGCGGGCGGGCACGTCGCGCGGGGCCAGGGTCTGGGCAAAGGCAACAGGCGCTGCTGCCAGCAGGACGGCGGCTATCAAAATCGCTTTCGGATGCATCGACGTTTCCCTGGAGATATTCGGTGTTCAGTCGGGGAATGCCCACCACCGGACTCGAACCGGTACGTCCTTTCGAACTGCGGATTTTAAGTCCGCTGCGTCTACCATTCCGCCAGGCGGGCTTGCTTGGACCGGGTTGTTTTAGCGGGCATGGCGACCAAGGACCAGAGGCGTTGCAATCCCCCCGGCAGGCAAAAATCAGCCATCCCGAAATGCACGCCGCATATCCCGGTGCCCCCGGGAATGTTCAAGACTTCGATTACATGCACCAGAATCCGGCAGCGCGACAGCACCGGTTGAGCCGGATCAAAGACGAAAGCCCCGACCCGCACTATTGGCATCCACAGTGACTACTGGAGCTTTGCCCATGTCCGGCCGAACCAACGGCATACTGCCATTACTGGCTTTGAGCCTCCTGTTTACAGGGGGGGCGGGACTGCGCACCGCCGAAGCGGCCGATCCGGCCGCGGGCCAGGCGGTGTTTCACTCGCAGTGCGCTATCTGCCATTCCGTGCAGACGGGACGCAACATGATCGGCCCATCGCTGTTCGGCTTGGTAGGCCGCAAGACTGGGTCTGAAGCAGGTTATCACTATTCCACCGCCAATCAGAACTCCAATCTTACGTGGACGCCAGACGAGCTCGACAAGTATCTCGAGTCACCCCGGACCGTCATTCCGGGCACCAAGATGACGTATGCCGGGGAGAAGGATGCGGCCAAGCGTGCCGACCTGATCGCCTATCTTGAGACACTCAAATGACCCAGCACGCGAACACCAGGCTGCCAACGCTTCAGGAGGAAACAATGAACTTGCCGCGCTATGCAGTTTCGCGCCGACAGGTCCTGGGCGGAGGTCTCGCTCTGGCGGCACTGCCGGCACCATTCGTACGCGCCACCGCCGCGCCGCCGATTCGAATCGGCCTCCCGATCCCGTTGACTGGCCCGTACGAGGAGGAGGCGCTCGACATGCTGCGCGGCGCCCATGTGGCGGTGGCCATGTTCAATGAGCAAGGAGGGTTGAACGGGCAAATGGCCGAATTGCTGATGCGCGACGATGAACTCGACCCCGCCAAGGCCACCGAGGTCACGCGCGCGTTGATCGACAACGATCATGTGGATTTCGTCACGGGAGGCCTGTCCGCTGCTGTCCAGTTGGCAATCAACAACGTGACCAAGGCGGCGCATGTCGTATTCAACTCGATCAGTCAGTCGGACGCCATCGTCGCGCTGCCGGATTGGAGCCCTTACACCTTCCACGAGGCAATGACGCCGCATACGACCTCTCAGGCGGTCGGCCATTATGTGTTCTCACGCTACAACAAGCGGGTCGCCTTCCTCGCGGCGGACTATGCTTATGGCAACGAAATGGTACGCGGATTCGAGGCGGCCGGCCATCAGTTCGGCATCGAGGTCGTGGCAACCGAACGCCATCCGCTCGGTGCGAGTGACTTCGCTCCATTCCTGGCGAAGATCGTGGCGGCCAAGCCGGACGTTCTTGTGTTCTGCAACTTCGGCGATGACCAGCGGCTGTCCGTGCAGCAGGCGGGGTGGATGGGCCTCAAGCAGTCCATGCTGTTTGTCGCTCCGCTCCTGGCATTCGCCGCTCGGCTCGATGCGGGTTCCGAAGCTTATGAAGGCATGGTAGGCGGCACGTCCTATTACTGGCGGCTGGAAGATACCATTCCCACCGCCGCCACCTTCAATCGAAAGTTCCGAATGCTGACCGACGGGCGCGTGCCAAGCGATTATGGCGCGCTCGGGTTCGCCGGCGTGATGACCGTGCTGACGGCTGCCCGATCGGCCGGCAGCGTCGCCAGCGACAAGCTGATCGAGGCGATGCAAGGGATGAAATTCGACCTCTACAAGGGGCCCGAACACTACCGCATCTGCGATCATCAGGCCGTACAGTCGTTGCTGATCATAGACAGCCGCAACACCGACAAGCCCAACGACATGGACGTGTTCAACATTCTTGAAATCCAACCACCCGACGAAGCGCAACTGGAGAGCTGCGCTTCGCTGGGACATAAATAGCCGCGGCGACGCGGGTTCTGTTGCGAGTTTTCGCCGCGGGCTCGACAAGGTATCAGCCAGCACATGGCGGAACGGCGGCTAGCAGTTCAGTTCCGGCGGGATCGATGCTGCAAGCGGCGGATGGTCCCCGCTGAGGTGATCCCCCGGGCGAGACTTGCCAAAGGTTCCGTCCGGCGCAGCCGGATGGAAGGGCAAGGCGAGGGGGTTCCATGATATCCGATGGTCCCGGTCAGCTCTCCCGGCATTGAACCCGGCTGCTGCATCGCGCCGCCAACCGCCGCGGCCTTCGCTGCCGGTTTGTTTTCGTCATCCCGAAATGCGCTCCGAATATCCCGGTGCCCCTCCAGAATGTTCACGACTTCAAACACATCGTCCGCATAACGGAACAGAATCAAATAACCCATGAATGTAGAGCGGCGCATATCATGCCAGATCTCCGGGCGCGGCCGACCATGCACAGGTGGCAGTGACGCCATCTTGCGGCACTGTTGCATCGAAACATCGACGAAACGGCTGGCCACCACGACTCTGCCACTCGTTTGGGCAACGTAGAAAAGAATGTCGCTCAGATCCACCCGAACAGCCGCCAGATAGACAAGCTGATGCACTCAGGTGCCGGCCTTCGACAATCCAGCTTCCTGTTCGTCGAGGAACCCCTGCACAGCCTCCTCCCCGTATCGTCCCCCTTCGACGATCGAGCCGTTTACGGTGTCACGCAAAGCATGCGGCTTCGCCTCCCGTTCCTCGACGAGCCGAAGCCCCTCGCGCACGACCTCGCTGGCCGAACCGCGACGGCCGCTTTTAACGGCGCTATCGACGAAGCCTTCTCAACGCCGGCCTATGGACACGTTCATGCGGTCTCTTCTGGCGTCCCAAAGGAGACCTCAGTAGCAAACTTTGCGCTATATGTGTTGCTCTAAACCAGGTATCGCCCGGGACAAGGCTTGCAACGATGGGGCGGCACGCAAACCCGCCGCCCCGCCGGCGGCTAATGGATCTCCAGCAACTCCACATCGAAAATCAAATCCGCATTCGGCGGGATC
>JAKBCJ010000423.1 GCA_021807975.1 Pseudomonadota bacterium
ATGCTGGACCGAACAGAAAGTATGAACGCTAGATATTCCAATCCAGACAGTGATCCTCGCGGGCCATGGAAGCCGGGAGACCTTTCAGCCCGAAATTACTACGGTGAAGGGACATATCCTATTCGCTGCCCATCGGGAAGACTCATCCAAGCCCCCCCCGGCGGCAATTACTGGCGGGTAAAAGAGTCTAAGCTATGGGGCATGAATCGCGACAATCGTATCTGGTGGGGGGAGGACGGCAATAACGTGCCGTCCATCAAGCGATTTCTGTCTGAGGTAAGGGGGCGCGTTCCTCAAACCCTATGGGAATACGACGAAGTCGGCCACACGCAGGATGCAAAAAAGGAGCTTCTATCCATATTGAATCCGGAAAGATCGGAGGATGTTTTCATCACGCCAAAGCCAGTCGCGCTGATATCCAAGATTATTGAACTTTCCGCCGACGAAAATGCTATTGTCCTCGACTCATTTGCCGGTTCTGGTACCACCGCTCACGCGGTTCTCGAAGCAAACAAAAAAGACGGCGGCAACCGCCGCTTCATCCTCGTCGAGATGGAAGACTACGCCGACAAGCTAACCGCCGAACGGGTCCGCCGCGTCATGAACGGCTACGACTTTAAGGGCACACAACGCACCGAACTGATGCGCGAACGCCTGAACTGGCGGGCAATCAGTAACGCCGGGGACCTGGTCCACAAGGTCGAAGCTGTCGAAAACCTTCACGCGCACGAATACGACCGGATCAAGAAAGAAGTAAAAGACAACGAACTGATCGTAACCGGGGAAAAGACCGTGGACGAACGCGCCGAAGGGCTGGGCGGCGCCTTCACCTATTGCACGCTCGGCGATCCGGTCGAACTCGACCGCGTCCTCAGCGGCGACACCCTTCCATCCTACGAAGGGCTCGGTGCGGCACTGTTCCATATGGCGACAAGCCATGCCCTGGATCCAGCCACGGTGCGGCAGGCCGACTTCTACCTCGGCGCGGCTCAAGGCCAGCATGTGTGGCTGATCTACAAACCCGATCTCGACTGGCTCAAATCGCCGGAAGCCGCGCTCACGCTTGCCCGGGCAAAGCTGTTCGCGGCAATGGCCCCGGACGCCCGCCATCTGGTCATCGCCCCAGCCCGATTCGTCAGCCAGAAGATGCTGGCCGAACAGAATCTCCCGGTCGATTTCGTGCCGCTGCCGTTCGCCCTCTACCGGATCGACCGGAGCTGACGCCATGTTTCGCGAACTCGATTATCAGGACCGGGTGATCGCCGCCCTCGACGCCTATCTCGATCTTCTCAAGGAACACAAAATCTAAACGGATGAGGTTGCGGCTTTCCTGAAAGCCAATCCCAAACTCCGGATACCGCTGCCGGACTTCACGAAAGAAGCATGGCAGGCGATGAAAGCCGCTGGAAAGCTGCCAGCCTCCCGCGACGCAATCCCGTTTTCGCCGCGCTTCGACGGCTGCGATCGCCCCGTGCCCAACACAGTGCTGAAAGTGCCGACCGGCGGCGGCAAGACGTGGCTTGCCGTATCGGCCGTATCGCGCATCATGGGCCGCTATCTGGACCGCAACAGCGGCTTTGTCTTGTGGATCGTGCCGAATGAAGCGATCTACACGCAAACCATCAAACGCCTGAAAGACCGCCAGCACCCATATCGGCAAGCCCTCGACCGTGCCGCGGCCGGGCGGGTCCGGATCATGGAAAAGAACGACCGCCTTGATGCGCGGGACGTGGAATCGAACCTGTGCGTCATGCTGCTGATGCTGCAATCCGCCAATCGGGAAACCCAGGATTCCTTGAAAATGTTTCAGGATCGGGGCGACGTTCACGGGTTCTTCCCCCCGGAAGGGGAGCAGCAGGCCCACAAGGCCGCGCTCGATCTGACACCCAACCTGTCGGCCTATGCCGGACTGTTGCCCATGGTGAAGGATTCTTTGGGTAACGCACTACGGATTATCCGGCCAGTCGTGGTTATGGATGAAGGGCACCGCGCCGTGTCGGACCTCGCGTTCGGCACGCTGTACGGGTTCAACCCGTGTTTCGTGCTGGAACTGACGGCGACGCCGCAAGACGTGCAACCGCGCGGCGGCCGTAATCCCCGCGAAGGGCGGTATGCCAATTTGCTTGTCGAAGTCACCGGCCGGGAACTGGACCGGGAGGGTATGATCAAGATGCCCCTCAATCTCGATCCGCGGCAAGGCAACGACTGGAAGGCCACGCTAAACGCGGCGCTGACAAAGCTGAATGACGTCGATGGGCAAGCCCGTCGCCTGCAAGCCGATACCGGGCGCTATATCCGCCCGATCATGCTGATTCAGGTGGAACGAACCGGGGCCGATCAGCGTGAAAGCGGCCATATCCACGCCGGCGATGTCAAAGA
This sequence comes from Pseudomonadota bacterium, assembly GCA_021807975.1. GTDB lineage: Bacteria > Pseudomonadota > Alphaproteobacteria > Acetobacterales > Acetobacteraceae > Rhodopila. The sequence continues at coordinate 2,380 of JAKBCJ010000423.1, forward strand.
CTGGCTGCTGACGGCCGGATTCGATGCGCCGGAAATCGCCATCAAGACGGCGCACCAGAACGATCTCGACGACCCCGAAAATCAGGACCTGCTCTCCCCAACCAATCGGGTGCGGGCGATCGTTACCAAGCAGGCCCTGCAAGAAGGCTGGGATTGCCCCTTCGCCTATGTACTGTGCGGCCTTGCCGCCAGCGCGAACCTAAAGGCGATGACGCAGCTTGTCGGCCGTATCCTCCGCCAGCCCGGCGCGCTGAAAACCGGGATCGACGCGCTCGATGAATGCTATGTGATTACCCACCACGCTGACACGGCCGATGTGGTCGGCGCGATCAAGAACGGACTGGAACAGGACGGCCTCGGCGATCTGGTGCTGCGGGTGGCGCGGGACGACAAGGCCGCGAACGGCAAGGCGAGCCGCACGATAAACCGCCGCCCTGGCTTCCAATCAGCGGAAATCTATCTGCCCAAGGTGCTTCTTGTCGCCGGCGGCGAGGTCCGCGACCTGGATTATGAAACCGATGTCCTGTCCGCCATCGACTGGCGGGGTTTCGACCCGGCCGGCCTGGCGAACCGGGTCCCCCAGAACGCTCAGGCGGCGGAAAGCCAGCTTCAACGAATTAGGTTATCGGATGACGGGGAAGCGCCGTTCGTCGGGGAAACCGTCGCGGCCAATGCTGAAACCTTGCGCTTCGATCCCGCGCACGCGGTGCGGATGATTTCCGATATCGTCCTAAATCCGTTCGTCGGCCGGGAAATCGTGGCCGCTACGATGCGCCATCTCCGCGCCCGCGGCTTCGATGATGCCAAACTCGGGCAACTCGCCAGCCTGATTGTCGAGGAACTCCGAAAAGGGTTGGACGCGGCCCGCAATGCTCGGGCGGAAGCCTTGTTCAAGGCAGAGGTGAAAGCGGGGCGGATTCAATTCAGGCTGCGGCTCGACGGCCGCAACTGGCAGATGCCGTTCAGCGTGGAAACGGCCGAGGCGGATAACGCCCGGCAATTGGTCAACAGGGCAGGCGGGCCGCTGGAAAAAAGCCTGTTTTCGCCGATCTACGAAAGCGAACTGAATGGCGACGAACGCGATGTGGCAGTCTATCTCGACGGTGAAAAAGCGCTGACCTGGTGGCACCGTAACGTCGCACGAACCCAGTACGGCATCCAGGGCTGGAAAAAAGCGAGGATATATCCCGATTTCATTTTCGCCGCGCGGACCGAGGGAAAGGCGACGCGGTTAACCGTTCTGGAAACGAAAGGCGATCAGCTCGATAATCTCGATACGGCCTATAAGCGCCAGGTGCTGGATTTTCTGTCCGATAATTTCAAATGGGACTCCTCGACTCCAGCCGGTGAGCTGGAAGTTATCAAGAATACCGGCGAAGCCGTCCGGGGAGCGCTTATCCTGATGAGCGAATGGCAGGCAAAACTCCCTGATTATCTATCGTGATCGACGGCTCTCGATCGCCATTTTCGTAACGCGGGAACCTAATCTCGCGGCAGCGCCATGGGAAAGCGCCGTCCGGTTTGCCGTCATGGCCCCTCACACAAGATTCCTGATAGGCTCTCGAGACCCGGGCATAACCGCATTTCACGATTTACCAGACCTCGCCAATTCCAGTTCAATCGCAACACGCAGCGGTGGCAGATGCTCTTTGAGCGTCTGCCATACGCGCCGTACCGCCACGTCTTCGTATTCGTGGCGGTAGATGTTTCCCGCTCCCGCCATGGCCCGCCACGGAATCGACGGATGACGCGCTTTCAACTCATCCGATAACCGACGCGAAGCCTCGGAAATGATCTCAAGGCACCGTGTGACGGCGTAAGTCTTGCTAAGGTCGTCGCAGAAAGAGTCATAGGCGAGTCCAAAGACAAA
>JAKBCJ010000424.1 GCA_021807975.1 Pseudomonadota bacterium
GAAGTGCGGGATTATTTCATCGGCAACGTCCTGATGTGGCTGATGGAGTATCGCTTCGACGGCCTGCGGTTCGACGCCGTGCATGCGATCCAGAACCAGGATTGGGTGGAGGAGATGGCATCGGCGGTCCGCGCAACGGTGGAACCGGGCCGGCATGTCCACTTGGTCCTGGAACATCACAATGCCGCCGGTCATCTGCGAAGCGGCATCGACGCTCAGTGGAACGACGACGGCCATAACGTGTTGCACGTACTCCTGACAGGCGAGCACGGCGGCTATTACGCCGACTATGCCGATGACCCGGCCGGCAAGCTGGCGCGCGTGCTGTCCGAGGGCTGGGTCTATCAGGGCGAACGGTCCGCATACCTGAAGGCACCCCGTGGCGAACCCGGGGCCGATCTGCCGCCGTATGCGCATGTGCTGTTCCTGCAGAACCACGACCAGATCGGTAACAGGGCCTTCGGCGAGAGGCTGACATCGCTGGCATCCGCCCCGGCATTGGAGGCCGCGATCGCACTGGTGCTGCTGTGCCCGCAAATTCCAATGGTGTTCATGGGTGAGGAAACCGGATCGCGCACACCGTTTCTGTTCTTCACCGACCATGCCGATGATCTGGCCGTTGCGGTGCGCGAAGGACGGCGGCAGGAATTCGCCGGCTTCGCGGAATTCGCGGACCCCGAACGCCGCGAACGAATTCCCGATCCGAACGCCCTGGATACCTTCGAACATTCAATCTCGCGCCCGGGCGACCCGGGTCGGTTCGAATTTTACCAGCGGTTGATCGCACTGCGGATGCAACAGATCGTTCCGCGCCTGAACGGAACGGTCTCGGCTGGGGCGGAAGCCATCGGCCCTAAGGCGGTGCGGGCCTGCTGGAGAATGGGTGACGGTGCGCTGCTGACAATCGTAACGAACCTCGGGGAGAAAGCCGTGCCGTATCCGACACCGGCCGGGAGGCTGCTGTTCGAAACCGGTGACTCCGGCCCGATGACAGCCGCCTATCTAACGGCTCCCGTAGCATGAGCGACGACGTCGTCCGCGACCTTGCCCGACGGGCGGGTATCGCCGTTGAATGGCAGGACTATGCGGGACACTCGCACGTCGTATCTCCGCCGGTCTTGCGACGGGTATTGGCAGCGCTGGGCTTGCCGGCCGACACTAGCCGCCAGATCTCGGCCAGCCGCCGATTGCTGACGAAACGAAGCGGATTTGCCGACCTGCCGCCCTTGGTTACCGCCGTGGCTGGCCGCCCGACGCGCCTGGACATCGGCGGCAGCTTGGCGCAGCAGGCAGAACTCGCGCTGGAGCACGGCGAAGTTCGGCAGATTGCTTTGCTGCCCGCGCGCGGCCGCTTGCGGATTCCCGCGATCGCGGAGGCAGGCTATCATCGGCTTCGGGTCGAGGATCGGGAGATCGTGCTGGCGGTGTCGCCAGCCCGGTGCCGCACGATCGAGGATGTGGTGCCCGATGCACGCCTGTGGGGCATCGTTGCACAGCTTTACGGATTGGGCCGCCCGGGCGATCTGGGCGTCGGCGATCTGGGTGGCGCGGCGGATTTGGCGCGGGCAGCCGGGACGAAGGGCGCCGATGCCATTGCGTTAAGCCCCATGCATGCGCTGTATGCCGCCGATCCCTCCCGGTTCGGGCCCTACTCGCCGTCCAGCCGCTTGTTCATGAACCCCCTTTATGCCGCGCCGGAACTGGTGTTCGGTCCCACTGCGGCGGCGGACCGTCCGGTGTCCAATGGATTGATCGACTGGCCGTCGGTGGCGTCGGCTAAGTACGCCCTGCTGCGCGCATCGTTCGACTCATTTCAGGACAGCAGTGAGTGGGATGGCCCGCTAGGCGCGGATTTCGCGCGGTATCGGGCGGAGCAGGGGCCGCTTCTCTACCAGCACGCGTGTTTCGAGGCGCTGCAGGCCGTGCGGATGCCGCAACGCGACTGGCGGCAATGGCCCGTCGATCTGCGCGATCCCCGCAGCGCGGCGGTCGGCTTTTTCGCGGCCGCGAACCCGGACGCCATCTTGTACCATCAGTATTTGCAATGGATAACCGATCGCTCCCTGGCGGCGGCTCAGGCGGTGTCCCGCCAGGCGGGGATGCGGATCGGGCTGATCGGCGACTTGGCCGTCGGTATGGATCCAAGCGGCAGCCATGCCTGGAGCCGGCAAAGCGACATGCTGCTTGGCCTGACCATTGGCGCCCCGCCCGATCTGCTCAACCCGCTCGGACAGAACTGGGGTCTGACCGGGTTTTCGCCGCGGGCGATGGAAGTGAACGGATATGCGCCATTCCTGGCGACGCTGCGGGCGGCGATGCGGCGTACGGGCGGCATTCGTGTCGATCATGCGATGGGACTGGCGCGGCTCTGGCTTATCCCGGAGGGGGCCTCGCCCGCCGATGGGGCCTACCTGAATTATCCGGTCGGGGATTTGCTGCGCCTGCTGGCGCTGGAGTCGGTGCGACACAACGTGGTCGTGATCGGCGAAGACCTTGGAACCTTCCCCGAGGGGTTCCACGATATGCTTGAACAGAGCGGAATCCATGGCATGCGGGTTCTTTGGTTTCAGCGCAACGCGCAAACGGGAGTCGTTCCGCCGCGCGGCTGGGGCAGCAGCGATGTGGCGATGACCTCTACCCACGACCTGCCGACTGTGGCGGGGTGGTGGTCGGGCACGGACATCGACGTCCGCCAAAAGTATGGCCGGTTGGGCGACGGCATCGAACCGGAAACGGTTCGCCAGGAACGGGAAGCGGATCGGCCAAAGATCTGGGGCGCGTTCGTGCGCGAGCATCTTGGCGATGGACCCGCACCCGCACCGGACGACACCGATCGCGTGGTGGACGCGGCGGTGCGTTTCGTCGCCCGGACCGAGGTCCCGCTCGCGTTGATTCCGCTGGAGGATTTACTGGGGCAGAGAGATCAGCCCAACCTTCCCGGCACGGTGACGGAGCATCCCAACTGGCGAAGGCGGCTGCCGTTGCCGGCCGATGAGGTGCTGGCGGACGCAGCGGTGGCGCGCCGGATCGATGCGGTGGCAGCGGAGAGGCCCCGGCAATGACGCCGCGGGCGACGATGCGTCTGCAACTGCATCGGGATTTTACGTTCGCCGATGCAGCCGCGCTTGTGCCCTATCTGGCAGCTCTTGGGATCAGCCATGTCTATTCTTCGCCGATCCTGAAGGCGCGGACCGGTTCGATCCACGGCTACGATGTGGTCGACCCCGGGATGGTCAATCCGGACCTTGGCGGCGAAAGGGGTTTCCGATCCTTTGTCGCGATGCTGCGGGCGGCTGGGCTGGGGCTGATCGTCGATATCGTTCCCAACCATATGGCGGTTGGCGGGGCGGACAATCCCTGGTGGACCGACTTGCTGCGCCACGGCCGAGCGAGTCGCTATGCACACTTTTTCGATGTGGACTGGGACTGCGGGGACCAGGATTTGCGCGGGAAGGTGCTCGCGCCATTTCTTGGCCGACCCTATGGCGAGGCCCTGGACGCCGGGGAGATACGGCTGGCCCAGTCCCCGGCTGGGGAGCCGGTCATTCATTACTTCGGCAGCGAGTTTCCGATCGATCCGTCCGACTATGCGCATATCGCCGAATGCGGGCTGGAATCGTTCGACACCTCTAATCCCGGCGGCCGCTGCCAGCTTCATGCGTTGTTGGAACGGCAGCATTACCGACTGGCCTGGTGGGGTGTGGCGGGCGACGAGATCAACTGGCGGCGGTTCTTCGACATAAATGGGCTGGCGGCTTTGCGGATCGAGATTCCGGAGGTGTTCGAGGAAACCCATGCCACCCTGTTCCGGCTTTATGCCGACGGTCTGATCGACGGATTTCGCGTGGATCACGTCGATGGCCTGGCCGACCCGCCGGGCTATTGCAGGCGGCTTCGGCGGCGGCTGAACGATCTGGTGCCGGGCCGGCATGCCTATCTGGCGATTGAAAAGATACTTGGCGCCGGCGAGGCCTTGGCTACCGATTGGGATGTCGATGGCACAACTGGTTACGACTTCATGAATGAGGTCAGTGCCCTGCAAAACGATGCCGAGGGTGTCGAGGCGTTGGGCCGGTTGTGGCACGGCCTGACCCATCGATCTGCCGCGTTCGAGCCGGAGGAGGTCGCCGCCCGGGAGGAAATCCTTCGGGTTGGGTTCGATGCGCAATTGCGTGCGGTGACCGAAGCGCTTCATCGCGTCGCCCGCGCCGACCTTGCTACCCGTGACGTTTCCGCG
>JAKBCJ010000425.1 GCA_021807975.1 Pseudomonadota bacterium
AACGGCATCAGCCAGAATATCCACGCCGCGCAGCATGCGCTGACGTGCGTCGCCGCCGAAGCGAACGTCCTTTGCAGCCATATGTAATCTTCCTTCCTAGAAAGTTGGTAAAAAGTCCGCTTACGCGGCCTTCTTCTTGCCGGGGGCGGCCGTTTCCGTGATGATGCCCATGATGTCGGACTCCTTCATGATCAGGAGTTCCTCACCAGCCAGCTTCACCTCGGTGCCGGACCACTTGCCGAACAGGATTTTGTCGCCGGCCTTAACGTCCAGCGGCACAAGCGCGCCGGCTTCGTTGCGGGCGCCAGGGCCAACGGCGACGACTTCGCCTTCCATCGGCTTTTCCTTGGCGGTGTCGGGGATGATGATGCCACCAGCGGTCTTTTCCTCGGCGGTCAGGCGCCGGACTACGACCCGGTCGTGCAGGGGACGGAAACTCATTTTAAGACGCTCCTGAGTTCGTTCTCAGTCAGAGATTGATCGGATCGCCACAGCCATGCCCGAGCCTTACGGATAAGATCCCGGCCGGCTGTTAGCACTCCCGGGTAGGGAGTGCCAGCGATCTAATCTCGCGGCGGGCGCCTGTCAAGCATTTGGCAGCACTCTTTTGCGGCGAGTGATAAGACGCTGAATTTACTGTGTTTTTGGTTGCATGTGGCGGAACATCCCTGACATCATGCTGTTACCGGCCGGATGAGATCAGGTTCGGTCCGGGTGCGATGCTCTGAAAGGAAGCGGAAAGTCATGAGCCTTGTTCGGCAGTTGCAAGATTATCGCCTGACTACAGCGGAAATTCTCTATCACCTGCCGGACCATCCCAATCTGTTGCAGTCCTATATATGGCAAGACCTCGATATCGCACCGCGTTATCCGGTTTTGCACAAGTTTCTGGACTTCTGGGCGCGGGAGATCGAGGGCAGTCTGCATTCCGTGCGGGTGGCGTCGGCGCAGTTGATCCAGCCCGCGAAGGTTGGGCATGCGGACGCGCTGCTGACGTTGCATTAGCTTCGGGCCTTGCTCCAGGCCAGCAGGGAGGAGCGGTGGTGGGCGTGGCAGATTGCCACAGCCAGGGCATCGGCGGCGTCGGCGCGTTTCAGGGTGGCGCCGGGCAGCAGGCGGCGCACCATCGTGCCGACCTGGTCTTTGTCGGCGCCGCCGGTTCCGACGACGGCCATTTTCACCGTCTTGGCGGCGTATTCGGTGACGGGTACGCCGGCCAGGGTTGGGGCCAGCAGGGCGACGCCGCGGGCGTATCCCAGTTTCAGGGTCGCGGCGCCGTTGCGGTTGACATAGGTTTCTTCGACCGCGGCCTCGGCCGGGCGGTGCCGGTCCAGCAGCGCCAGCAGACCGTCATGGAGGGTTTTCAGGCGATCGGGGACGGAGTGGGTGCCGTCGGTGGCGATGACGCCATCGGCGACGTGGATCAGGCGGTTGCCGTCAACGTCGATCAATCCCCAGCCGGTGAAGCGAAGTCCTGGATCTATACCGAGCAGTCTGACCATGGTGAGCCTTGTTGGGTGTCTAACGGGTGTCCCGGGAGCCGTGTTGTGGGATTCCGTATATTTATTCAGATGATCCGTGACGACCGGGGCGGCTGGGTTTTCGTGGTCGGACTTGTAGGTTGTAGTAGGAAAAAAGTCAACAACCCAGAGGCAAGAGCTCTTGCCGGGCGGCTTCGTTCAGGCGCCGCGCGATCGGGCGACGGTTTCGGCGTGCGCCCGCTTGATCGCGGCAACATCGGCGACGCTCGGGTTCTGCTTTTTCGGCAGCGTCTTGCTTAAGAAGTCCGCTGAATTCGCGCTGCATGCGTTCCATCAGCGAACGCCCCGCCGGGAGTCCAGAATCCAGCCGGACTTTACAAGGGCGTGCAGCGGGATTGGAAACTGGAGGTGGGCTGCGGTCGCCGACAGCCGATCCTGGTCAACGCGGTCACCCGCGATGACCGCCACCCCCGCAGCGGCGGGGGCATCTTCAGCAGGGGTGGGCTGTCGGATCACCGGGGAACACGTCCGCATCTGGGAACAAATCGCGATTGTGGCCGAAGTCCACCACACGCCCGGTCCAGGTGTTTGTGTCGAGGAACGCCCGCAACGGTTCGCCATAGTCGGCCTTTCCTTCGTAGGTTTTGAATCGTTCCTTCAAAGCGACCTTGATGCCGCCGAGCGATTCCTGCCGAACCCGGGGCGGATGGCCGGGATTTCGCCCGGACAGGACGGTTAGAGGCGCTTTGCGCTGACACGCCGCCCGGGCAGGATGCGTCTGCGGCGATCGGCGTCAGGCATGGCCCGTATCGGTTCCGTCTTCACCCGGTGCGGCGGGATTCGGCTGTCGTGGCGATCGCATCGACGATCGCGTGGTAGCCGGTGCAGCGGCAGTAATTGCCGGACAGGTGCTCGCGGATGGTGTCGCGATCCGGGGCCGGGTCGCGCATCAGCAAATCCTGCGCGGCGATCAGCATCCCGGGCGTACAGTAGCCGCATTGCAGGGCGTTGCGGTCAAGAAATGCCTGTTGCAGATCGGCGATCTCGCCGCTGTCCGACAGGCCCTCGATCGTTTCGACCGCACAGCCGTCGGCCTGCACCGCCAGCACCAGGCAGGCTCGGGCCAGCGCGCCGTCGATCCGCACGGTGCAGGCGCCGCAGACGCCATGCTCGCAGCCCAGATGGGTGCCGGTCAGCGACAGATGTTCGCGCAGGAAGTCGCCCAGATGCACACGCGGTTCCACCTCGGCGCCGATGGTTTCGCCGTTGACGGTCAGCTCGATTTTCATGGCTGGAGTCCCAATGCCGTCAGTGCCCGCCGGCGCAGTACGCCGGCCAGATGGAGTCGCATCGCCGCCGTTGCCTGCAGGTCGGCCGGCGGGTCCAGGTCCAACGCCTCCGATGCCTGGAACAGCACGGGCCGGTCGGCGACGGAGAAGAAGGCCAGACGGCCACCGGATGCGGCCAGTCCGACGATGGCATAATCGCCGCTGCGCCGGGCGATCTCCTGGAAGAAAAACCCGGCGGCGGGCAGGGGGATTTGGATGCCGGTCAGCATTTCGTCCGGTTCCAGGGCGGTCTGGAACAGGCCGGTGAAGAAGTCTCCGGCGGCGATGGTGCGGGTGCCGCTGAAAGAGGTTGCCTCGATTGCCGCGTTCAGCGCCAGCATGCAGGCGGGCAGTTCGGAGGCCGGGTCGGCATGCGCCAGATTGCCGCCGATGGTGCCGCGCGACCTGATGGCCGGATGGGCGACGTGGCGCATGGCCTCGGTCAGCAGCGGGACGTGCGACGCGACGGCGGCGCTGCGCAGCAGGGTTTCGTGCCGCACCAGGGCGCCGATATGCAGGGTGTTGCCGCGGACCTCGATCCCGTCCAGGCCGGCAATGCGGCCGATGTCGATCAGCACCGACGGCGAGGCGAGGCGCAGGTTCATCGCGGGCAGCAGGCTTTGGCCGCCGGCCAGCAAGCGGGCGTCAGGACCGAGCCGGGCGAGCAAGGCGCAGGCCTCGGCGGCGCTGGCGGCTCTGACGTAATCGAATGCCGGCGCTTTCATTCCAGTTTGGTCCCCTCGGCTTGCCCGCTTCGCTGATGGTGAGTACGTGAGCGGCGGGAAAATAACAATCGGAGGGTCCGTCATGGCTGGGACAGTGGGCATCATCGGTCTGGGCATCATGGGCGGGGCGATCGCGAACAACCTGATCGCGCGCGGGTGGGCGGTGTTCGGCACCGATATCGACCCGGGCAAGCGGGATGCGTTGAGCCGGGCGGGGGGCACCGCGTGCGGCGATATTGCCGGCGTGTGCGCGGCCGCGCCGGTGATTCTGACCAGTCTGCCGTCGCCGGGTGCGCTGGCCGCCGTGGCCGCCGCCATCGCCGCCGCGCCGGAACCGCGCGTGGTGGTGGAAACCAGCACCATGGCGCTGGCCGACAAGCTGGCGGCGGAGGCGGTGCTGTCGCAAGCCGGGCATACCGCGCTGGATTGCACCCTCAGCGGCACCGGGGCGCAGGCGGTGAACCGCGACCTGGTGATCTATGCCAGCGGGGATACCGCCGCCATCGCCGCGCAAATGCCGTTGTTCGGGGATTTCGCCCGGGCGGCGCACGATATCGGGGCGTTCGGCAACGGCACGCGGATGAAGCTGGTGGCGAACCTGCTGGTGGCGATCCACAACGTGGCGGCGGCCGAGGCGATGGTGCTGGCGAATGCCGCCGGGCTGGACCCCGATCTGGTGGTGAAGAT
>JAKBCJ010000044.1 GCA_021807975.1 Pseudomonadota bacterium
CCACGACGGTCTCGACCGGCGGTGCCGCGATAGGCGCTATGTCGCCACGGCCCCTCAGCCACCAATCCGCAACCTCGCCCTGGCCGTCGCGCGGGTAGGCGTGCGACAGATCACCGATCTCGCGATAGGTCACCGCCGCGCCCGCGCCTTGCAGCGTGCGCCAGGCGGTGCGCGCCATAGTGACCGGAAACATCCAGTCCAGTGCGCCGTGGGTCAGGTGGATCGGCAGGCCGGTCAGCCGCTCCGGCGTGGTCATCGCCAGCAGGAACGGATGAAACGACCCCGCCACCGGAGCTAGATGCGTGAATGGGGAGTCGTCGGCAACGCCGCTCAGCAGTGTGAATGTGCCGCCGTCGCTCATGCCGGTCAGCAGCATGTGGGCGGGATCGACGTTCCAGCGGCCGCGCACCCGGGTCAGGATATCGCTGAGGTTGCCGGCGTCGGTTTCGGGCTCCGTCAGCGACCATGTGCCCCCGATGGCGGTTGGGGCGACGACGATCAGGCCGCGGGCGCGCGCCTCCGGCATCCAGTTCCACAGAAACAGCCGGCCGTGGCCAGACCCCCCATGCAGCGCCATAACCAGCGGCATCGGCGTGCCGGGACGGTAGAACGGCGGGACATAGACCGAAAATCCGCCCCGTTCGGTGGTTTCGTTGGCGGCGTGGAACACCCCGGCATCGGGATGCGGCGGTTCGGCCAGTCGCCGTAGCACCGCCGGGTCGTCCCGAAAGCAGGGTTCCAGGAAGTAACGCCCCACCTGCGGATCGCTATCCGCCAGCATCGCCAGCGCCTCCAGCGCTCGGGAGTATTGCCGCAGGGCGCGATAGGCCTCCAGCATCGGATTCTCCGCCCTCGGCGCCGCACGCAGCCCGGTTCGGGCTCGGGCGGCAAACTGGGCGGCCAGGGCGATCTGTTCGCTCTCCGCATCCATCGGGCTGTCTTCCAGCGCGGCAACCAGCGCATCCAACCGTCCGGGGTGCATCGCCTGTGCAATGTGGCTCAGTCCGTCCAGAACGCCGAACAAATGCGTCAGCGCCGCATCGTCTGTCATTGCCCCGCCCTTCCCATACCGCCGTTCGTCCTGTTCCATACAAGCCGGGGAGACCGAACGCCAATGACGCACGACAGATTGCTGGCCCTGTGGGACCATCTTGGCCTGGATGCGGCGCATGTCGCCACCCAGATGGCCGGAGATATCGCCGGCCTGGTGCGGGCCGCACCGGAACGGGTGGGCGGCGTCGTACTGTGCGCGGCCTCCAGGCTGGACCCAGAACCGTTCGCCGGGGTGGCGGACCGGCTCTGGATAATCGCCGGTTCGGCGGGGATGACGGCGGAGGTCGCGGGGGCCGCGGCGGTTCGGCTGCCGGCTGTTCGGCACCGTGTCCTGACCGGCTACGACGCCCCCGGCTGGGCGGATGTCGTTGCCGAACGGACGGCGGAGATCTTGGCGGTCCTGGACGCTCTGCCGCCGTTGCCCCCGGTTTCACTGCGGTCGGGGACAGGGTCCGTTGCCGGTATTTCGTATGCGGTTCGGGGCGAGGGACCGCCCTTGGTGCTGCTGCCGTTCTTCCTGGCCCCCTCGCAGTGGGAACCGGCGCTGGATGAACTGTCACGGCGCTTTACCACGATCGTGCTGGGCGGGCGGTATCTGGGCGGGGTGGCGGCGCTGGAGGACCGGGCGTCGGGGCACAGTTACCGAACGATGGCCGGGTCGCTGTGGGATGCGATGGCGATCGGGACCGGCGATACGGTGCTGGATGTCGGCTGCGGTTCGGGCGCGCTCGACCGGCTGCTGACCCGGAGATTGAACGGCGGGCGGATCGTCGCCACCGATCTGAACCGCTTCCTGCTGAAAGAGGCGGCGTTGCTGGCCGATGGCCTGCCTGTATCTTTTCAGCAGGCCAATGCGGAATCATTGCCGTTTCCCGATGCATCGTTCGATGCCGCGTTTACCATCACTGTGCTGGAGGAATGCGACGCCGATCGCGCGCTGCGGGAGTTGTATCGCGTGGTGAAGCCCGGTGGGCGGGTCGGGGTCATCGTGCGGGCGATCGACCTGCCGCAGTGGTGGAATTTGGACCTGCCAGAGGCGATCCGGCAAAAAACCGCTATACCGCCTCAGTCGGTGGGCCGGACGGGGGTTGCGGACGCGTCGCTGTATCCGCGGATGCGGCGTGCCGGTTTCCAGGCGCTGCAATGCTTTCCCAGTCTGGTGACATTCGACAATCCCGACGGGCCGATCTGGCGGTACCGGGAGGATCACGCGGTTTCACAACTTACCCAACAAGAAGCGGCCGTCTGGCGCGATGCGGCCGCGGCGGCCCGCCGGGACGGGCTGCTGTTCATGGCGAATCCGCTGCATTGCGCGGCCGGGACGAAACCCAAGGGAGATATCCATGCTGTTACTGCATAAAACCAAACCCGGCTTTGGGCTGGAACTGTCCGATGGCGCCGAGGCCCCTGCGCCGGCCGCGGGGGAGGTCACGGTCCGGGTCGAAAACGCCGGAATCTGCGGATCAGATGTCCATGCGTACGAATGGACGGACGGCTACGGCTTCATGGTGCCGCATTTGCCGGTGACGATGGGGCACGAATTCGCCGGCCGGGTTGCCGCCGCCGGGCCGGGGGTGTCGCTGGCCGGGGGGACAGCGGTTACGGTCATGCCCGGGGTGAACTGCGGCACCTGCGTCAACTGCCTGCGCGGTGACCGTCGCAACTGCCTGAAGCGCAGCGCGATCGGGCTGACCCGGAACGGCGGCTTCGCGCGATACGTGACCGTGCCGGCGGCGAACTGCCTGAAGTTGCCCGAAGGCGTCGATACCGAACTGGGCGCGCTGACAGAGCCCCTGGGGGTCGGCTGCGAGGCAGTGCTGACCGGGGAGGTCGGGCTGGGCGACACCGTGCTGGTCATGGGGCCGGGCACCATCGGCCAGGCCATCGCGTTGTTTGCCCGGGCGGCCGGGGCGGGGCGGGTGCTGATCGCCGGGCGGGCGGACGGCCCGCGGTTCGATACGATGCGCCAACTGGGCTTCGACGATATCCTGGATGTGGCCGACGGCCCGTTGTTCGATCTGACGATGGCCGCGACCGGCGGACGCAAGGTGGACGTGGTGATCGAGGCGACCGGGCATCCCCCGACCATCGTCGATGGCCTGGGCGTGCTGCGGACGGCGGGCATTCTGGTGGTGGCTGGAATCCACCCCGGCCCGGTCTCCCTCCCGCTTACGGATTTCGTCCGCGCCCGGCAGCAGTTGCGGGCCACGCACGGCTGCGATCGCTTCACCTGGGACAAGGTGCTGTCCACCCTGGGCCGCGAGCCGGAACGCTTCCGGCCGATGATTACCCACCGGCTGCCGCTGGAACGCGGGCTGGAGGGGTTCGAACTGTCGCGCCAGCGGGCCGCGTCGAAGGTGATGCTGCGGCCATAGACCCGGCCCGTGGCGGAAGACAGCATCAGGCGTCTTCCGCCAGTGAACGCTAATCCATGATTGCCGCATGGTCCGGCGGCGCACCGCCGGCACCTTTTTTCGGCCGGCGCATGAGCAGCAGCAACAGCAGCATTGGTAACGCCATCAGCATCATCAGCTTCCAGTCGTCGTTGTAAGCAATGATTGCCGCCTGGCGGCTGATAATCGCATCCAGCATCTGCGCCCCCCTGTCCGTTACCGGCGACAGTGCCGCGGCCGCGCCCTGGAATGCCCTGTTCAGGGGGGTGATATAGCTGGTCAGAACGGAATGCTCGATCTGCTCGTTCTGTGTCACCAGCGCACCGGTTACCGAAATACCGATCGCGCTGCCGACATTGCGCACCAGGCTCAGCAGCGCGGTGCCTTCCGTGCGCAGGGCCGGGTCGAGCGTGGCGAAGGCAATCACCTGCAACGGGATGAACACGAAGCCAAGGCCGGCGCCCTGCAGGATGGTGTTCACCACCATCGTGGTTTCCGACACGGCCGGTGTCCAGTCGGTCATCCGGTACAGGCTCCAGGACAGGATCACGATTCCGAACGCCATCAGCATCCGGGGATCGACTTTGCTGGACAGCCGGCCGGCGATCAGCATCGCCGCCATCGTGCCGAATCCGCGCGGCGCCATCACCAGGCCGGCGGTTTCAACCGGATAGTTACCCAACTCCTGCAGCCAGGGCGCCAGCAGCGCCGACACCGCCAGCAGCACCATGCCGACCGCGAACATCACCAACAGGCCGGCCGAGAGGTTGCGGTCCTTGAATACCGCCGGAGTGATGAACGGCTTCTTCGCGGTGAACATGTGGACGGCGAACAGGTAGAAACCCAGAGCGGCGACCACGGCCTCGATAACGATTTCCGAGGAGCCGAACCAGTCCTGCGTTTCGCCGCGATCCAGCATCAACTGGAATGCCGCGATAGCCATGGCGAAAACGCCGAAGCCAAACCAATCGAACTTCATGTCCGCGGCGGGGTCGGTTTTCGGCAGGAACGCCGCCATCCCGGCGGCCGCGGCGATGCCGAATGGCAGATTGACGAAGAACACCCAGCGCCAGTTATACAACTCGGTCAGGTAGCCGCCCAGGGTGGGCCCCAGGATTGGGCCGACCATCACCCCCATGCCCCAGATCGCCATCGCCGACCCGCGCTTTTCCGGCGGATAGATATTCAGCATCGTGGTTTGCGACAGCGGTACCAGGGCCGCCCCGAATACGCCTTGCAGCAGGCGGAAGCCCACCATTTCGGGCAACGTACCGGCGACGCCGCACAGCATCGACGCCACGGTGAAGCCGATCATGGAGATCAGATACAAAGTCTTCAGCCCGAATCTGGCAGACAGCCAGCCCACGGGGGCGGTCATGATGGCGGCGGCGGTGATGTAGGATGTCAGCACCCAGGTGATCTGATCCGAACTCGCCGACAGGCTGCCTTGCATATATGGCAGGGCCACGTTGGCGATCGTCGAATCCAGGGACTGCATCAACGTGGCCAGCATCGCACAGACCGTTATCAGCGCGCGATGTGGCACCACCGTTTCCTGCTGGCTGGGCATGGGCTATTCCTAGAACAGGTCGGACAGGCTGCGCGTATGGCCGGTGTCGATACTGACATCGGCGCTGATGCCCGCGCGCAGCGGCGGGTCCCCGGCTTTCATCTCGACCTCGACGCGAACCGGAACGCGCTGCACCACCTTCACCCAGTTGCCCGACGAATTCTGTGCCGGCAGCAGCGAGAAGTTCTGATCGGTCGCCGGGGCGACGCTCTGCACGGTGCCTTTCTAGGTGCGGCCCGGGTAAATATCGAAACTCACCTCGACCGGATCGCCATTCCTGGCATAGGTCAACTGGGTTTCTTTTGGCTGCGCCTCCACCCATACATGATCGGTGGAAACCAGGCCAAACGCCGCCGTGCCAGCCCCCAGGTACATCCCCGGCTGCAGCTTGTTGACCTGCGTGACAATCCCGTCATAGGGGGCACGAACCACAGCGTGGTTCATTTCGCGCTGGGCTTCCGCCAACCGAGCCTCGGCCTGCTTATAGGCGGGGGTGTCCTCGACGGCGATGTTGGGGTTCCCGGCAAGCTTCGCCAGCAATGCCCTGGCCTGGCTTTCCGAGGCACTGACGGCTTGCTGGTCGGCCGCGAGCTTGTATCGCGAATCATCGGTTTCCTGCTGGGTCACCGCATGCTGCTTCACCAGCGCGGCGAAACGGCCGTAGTTCGCCTGGTCGGAATTCACCTGCTGCTGTTTGCCGGCGGTATCGCGCAAGGCCGCCTGATAGTCCGCCTTCATCGCCTCGATATTCAGCCGGGTCTGCGCCAGGTCGGCCCGGGCGTTATCCAGCGCGATCTGGAATTTCTCCGGGTCCAGGCTGAACAGCACCTGACCTTTCTTCACCGCCTCACCTTCATCCACGGGAATGGAGCCGACGATGCCCGACACGTCGGTGGACAACGTCATGCTGTCTGCCTGTACATATGCGTCGTCGGTATCCACCCAGCGCCCGCCGCTCAGCCAGTATGCGCCGGCTCCGATCGCCACAGCGAGTACGCCGCCGGCCATCAAACTCCATCGCAGCAGGTTCTGGCGGGATTGGGCCCCTCGAACCGGGGCGGGGCGGACGCGAACGGCTTCTTGTAATGCGCTGGCATGAGACATCGTGGCTAACCCGATCGTATAGACTGTGATCGTAAGCTAGCTTATGATTTATGTTCCGCAACCCATGCTGCTATGCACAATACTGGTGCCTTGGGTGCAAACAATGCGTGGGAACCCTTCCGGACCTCTCGCCGGCCTGTTTCGAAGCAGCGTCACAGAAACCCGGTGCTGAACCAGGGAACTGCCGCGACCACGATCAATCCGGCCAAAACCGCCAGCAGATATGGCCAAATCCGCCGCATCGCCGCGTCCGGCGACACCCGCCCGATCGCACAGGCCGCATAGTAGCCAACCCCGAACGGCGGGGCGAACAGCCCGATACCCATCGCCAGGATCACCACCATCGCATAGTGGACCTCATTGATCCCGGCCAGCTTAGCGGACGGGAACAGCAGCGGCCCGAACAGCACGATGGCGGGAATGCCTTCCAGCACGCTGCCAAGCACCACGAACGCGACGATGGAAATCGCCATGAACCCCGCCGCGCCGCCTGGCATCGACGCCATCGCGGCGGCCAGCTGGCGGGAGAAGCCGGACTGCGTCAGCGCCCAGGCCATGCCGGTCGCGGTGCCGATAATCAGCAGGATCGCCCCCGACAGCGCCGCGGTTTCTACCAGCATCGGGAAAATCCGCCGCAACGGGAACTGGCGGTACACCAGCACGCCCATCAGGATCGCATAGACGATGCCGATGGTGGACACTTCGGTCGCCGTGGCGATGCCCTCGATCACCGCGGTGCGGATCACGAACGGCAGGACCAGCGCGGGCAGCGATACCACGAACGCCTTGCCGATGAAGCGCCATGGTGGGCGAACGACGCCGGCCATATTCTCATTCCGGCCGCGCCAGCGGGCGATGAACGCCAGAACGGCGGCCAGCACCAGGGCTGGCATCAACCCGCCGGTGAACAACGCGGAAATCGATACGCCGGTCACCGATCCGATGGTGATCAGCACCAGCGACGGCGGGATTGTCTCGCTCATGGCGCCGGAGGCGGCCAGCAGCGACACCAACTCCCCCTCGTCCATCCCGCGCCGCTTCATGTCGGGGAACAAAACGGGTGCCACCGCCGCCATGTCGGCGGCCTTGGAGCCGGAAATGCCGGACACCAGATACATCGCCCCCAGCAGCACATAGGACAACCCGCCGCGCACATGCCCCAGCAGGGCCGACAGGAAATTGACCATGGCGCGTGCCATGCCGGTCATTTCGATCAGCAGCCCGAGGAAGACGAACAGCGGCACCGCCAGCAGGATCAGCGAACTCATGCCCTCATCCATGCGTGAGACCACCACTGTCAGCGGCGTCCTGGTCAGCGTCGCCAGATAGGCCAGCGTCGCCAGCCCAAAGGCGAAGCCGATCGGCACCGACAGCAGCACCGCCGCACCCAGCAGCAGCACGAAGAACAGCACCAGATTCCAGTTGCCGAACGCTTTCAGCCAAGGCCCCGCGAAATGCAACCCGGCCGCCAGCGCCACGACAATGCCGATGCCGAACAGCGCATCCCTCCACGACAGCCGCAGCAACCGGCTGAGCGCCGTGACAACCATCAACACGCCGCCGACGAGGATCGCCATCGCCCGGTAGGTGTCGTGAATGCCCAGCGCGGGGGTTTCGATGAACCATTGATCCGATGCGTAGTCCCGGGCGGAGGGAACGATCATCAGCAGAAACACGGCGACCGCGACGGTTGCCAAAGCGTCGGTGCGCGCCCGGGCGGCGGGGGACAGGCCGCCGACGATCGCGGTCAGGCGCATATGCTCCGACCGCTGTAACGCGATCGTGCTGCCCAGCATGGCCAGCCACAGGAACAGGATCGAGGCCAGTTCATCCGTCCACACCAACGGGGCGTGGAAGACATAGCGGGCTGTCACCCCGGTGAACAGCACCAGGACCTCGGCCACCACCAGAACCGCCGCCGGGATTTCCGCGATGACGCGCAGTGCCACGTCGATACGGTAGGGCCAGAGCCCGGGTTGCGGTTCGGCTCCGGGGTCGTGGGCCATGCTACGACAGAGAGCCGACTTCGGATTCCAGGATGGCCCAGGGTTCGCCGCCGTATTTCTTTTTCCACTCGGCATAGAATCCGGCGGTCTTCAGGGCTTCGCGGAACGCCGGCTTATCCACCTCGACAAACTCCAACCCCTTCGACTTCAAATCGCTCGCCACCGAGCCGTTCAGCGTGGCGATATCGGCACGCTCGTCCAACGCCGACTTGTTCAATTCGCGCGCCACGATCGCCTGCGCATCGGCGGGAAGGGCCGAAAAGCCGCGCTTGTTGGCCAGCATCCAGAACCCGTCCCACATGTGGCTGGTCATCGAGACGTATTTCTGCACCTCATACAGTTTAGCGATCTGGATCAGGGTCAGCGGGTTTTCCTGACCTTCCGCTATTTTGGTCTGCAACGCCGAATAGACCTCGGCGAAGTTGATGCTGATCGGGGAGGCACCCAGCGCGGTGAACATGCTGGTCCACAGCGGGGAGACCGGCACGCGGATCTTGAACCCCTTCAGGTCGGCCGGCGTGCGGATCGGGTGGGTGGAGCTGGTGATCTGGCGGAACCCGTTGTCCCACATCTTGTCCATGGCGATCAGGCCGCGCTTGTCGATCTCCGACCGCACATAGGCGCCCAGCTTGCCGTCCATCGCCTTCCAGACAGTATCGTAGTCCTTGAAGGCAAACCCGACGCCGTTGATTGAAGCCGCCGGCACCAATGTCGCCAGGATCAGGCCCGACAGAGTGAAGAAATCGATGGCGCCGGAGCGCAACTGCGACAGCATGTCGGTGTCGGAACCCAACTGATTGTTGGGGAACACCTGAATTTCGACCGCGCCGTTGGTCGCTGCCTTGATCCGGTCCGCGGCCTGCTGCTGACGAACCGACTGCGGATGGGTGACCGGGGAATTGTTCGCCAGTTTCAGGGTGAAATCCGCCGCCCGGGCCGGCCGGGTACCAATGGCGAACACAGGCAGCGCGGCCCCGGCGAGCAGGGTGCGGCGATTCAGGCTGAGCATTCCAAAATCCTTGGGCGTTTGTCTTGCGCGGCAAAATACCGGTTGGGTCCCCCGTGGCAAGGGGCGGCATACCGCGTTAGGCTATCGGACATGACAGACAGCCCTTATCTTTTTCTTGCCGCCGACCATCCCCTGGAAGCCGCCTCGGATCGCCTGAAGGTGCGCGAAGCCGTGTCCGGGTTCGGTATCGCCCTGCGCTATCAGGAACGCGCGCCAGATCCGGCGGATGCCGCGCCGGGCGATTGGTGCGAGACCGGGCATTCCATCTTCATCCTGTCGGGCCGCATCCGCTATCGCTTCGAAACCCATACGGTCGAAGCCGGGCCCGGTGACATGCTGCACATCCCGGCCGGCCCGCAACACCGTCACATCCCCAGCGTTCCGGGGCCGGACACCGTGCGATATGTGCTGACGGAGTTCGCGGCGTAAACCATTTGGTAAGGTTCGCCGGCTAAAGTGGACCGATGTTGTCCACCGCGGTGCGCCTTATGTTCGGCCGATCCCCGGCGCCGGTTGTACCGGCGGCGTTGCCCGATCCGGTGCCCGCCGCGCCTCCGGCCCGGGTGCCGCGGGGCGACTGGCCGCCCGAACGAATTGCCCTGGCCTACCGGCTGTGGGGTCCTGGTTTCATCGTCCCCGGCGGCGAGGCCGAAATCCTCCGCCTGGCTCGGCCTCTCGGGGCGGCATCGTCATCCAGCCTGCTTCTGGTCGGGGTCGGTGCCGGCGGGCCGGCGGCGGCAATCACCCGGAATTTCGGCGCCTGGGTCACCGGCCTGGATAACGATGCGATGCTGCTCGCCGCCGCCAAGGGCGTCGTCGCCAAGGCGCAACTGGCCAAGAAAATACGGATTGGCTCATGGGATCCCCGGGCGCCGGCGTTCGTGCCCCGAGGTCACCATCACTGCCTGGCGCTGGAGCCGCTGCACGGCGCGCAGCCCGAACCGATCCTGGATGGTTTGGCCAAGGCGCTGCGGCCGGCCGGGCAGTTGGTGATGACCGAACTGACGGCCGATAGACCGCTGAACCCGAACGATCCGGCGGTGGCCCGCTGGGCGGCGCTGGAACGGCGCGATCCCGACAGTCTGGTTGCGGGCATCGCGATTACCCGCATGCTTGGGCGGGTCGGGCTGGACGTACGCATCGCCGAGGACATCTCCGTCCGTCATCTGGAACAGGCGATGCTGGGTTGGCGGGTTTTGCTGCGTGACCTGCAAGGACGGAAACCGCCCAAACAGGAAGCGGCGCAAATGGTCGCCGAGGCCGAACTGTGGCTGCTGCGGCGGCGGCTGATGCGCGCGGGAAAATTGCGGCTGATGCGCTGGCACGCGATCGGCCCGATGCCTGTTGTATGAAGGCGCTGGGGCGGCGTTGACACGGGCCGATCGCACCCCGCCCGGTGCGGCGATAAGTCCCCAATGACACGGACGCGGCGGTGGGGAGCAACGGGCTATCGAAGTTGACCCTGTCCCGGGGAAGCTGATCGCGTTCAGGCCGCAGCGGACGGATGCGTTGGATCATCGCCGTCACCCCTTGCACTGGGGCGTCCTCTGTCCTCCTTATTGGCCCAATGTCCGTGACCCAAGACCCCCTGGCCCAGCCCCACCCGCGCATCGCCGCCAACGTCATGCACTTTGCTCGGTTGCTCCGCCGGGCGGGGCTGCCAGTGGGGCCGGCGGAGGCGATCGCGGCGCAGCAGGCGCTGACACATATCGACCTGGCCTCCAGAACCCAGGCCCGAACCGCGCTGCGGACCGCGATGATCCATCGTCATGAGCATCAGGACGTATTCGACCAGGCGTTCGCGCTGTTCTGGCGCGATCCGGCCGCCGCCGAACAGGCCGCCGCGATGGCGCTGATGGAGGCCCAGAAGAAACCGAAAGCCGAACGGGCGCCACCTGCGTCCCGCCGGGTCGCGGAGGCCTTCGCGTCAAAGAAGGACCGGCCGCCGCCGAAGGAGGAACCTCCGGTCATCGACATGACGATGACGGTGTCGGAGCAGGAACGCTTGCAGCAGATGGATTTCGAGGCGATGGGCGCGGCGGAAATCGCCAACGCCAAGCGTGAAATCCGCCGGCTGGTGCTGCCGCTGGACCTGCGACGCACCAGGCGGTTGCGCGCCGACCAGAATGGGCCGGTGACGGACCTGAAGCGCACGATTCGCGGCAGTCTGCGCCAGGGCGGCGAAATTCTGACCATCGCAAGGAACCGGCGGGTCACACGGCCGCCGCCGCTGGTGGTGCTGTGCGATATCTCCGGTTCGATGGCGCGCTACGCCCAGATATTGCTGCACTTTCTGCATGCGGTCACCAACGACCGCGACCGAGTCAGCGTGTTCCTGTTCGGCACCCGCCTGTCCAACGTCACCCGCCAACTGAAGGCCCGCGACCCGGAGGTGGCGTTCCAGATGGTGGCCCACGCCGTCCCCGATTGGTCCGGCGGTACCCGCATTGGCGAGGCGGTCGCAAGCTTCAACCATTTGTGGGCCAAGCGGGTGCTGGGACAGGGTGCCGTGGTGCTGTTGATCACCGATGGTTTGGACCGCGACGGCGCCCGGGGGCTGGCGGAGAACATGGACCGGCTGCATCGGTCCTGCACAAGGCTGATATGGCTAAACCCGCTGTTGCGCTGGAGCGGGTTCGAGCCAAAATCCCAGGGCATCAGGGCCATGCTGCCGCATGTGGACGAATTCCGCCCGGTGCATAATCTGGCGAGCCTGCGCAGCCTGATCGATCTTTTGTCGCGCCCAGCGCCTATGAAGGGAAGTCAACGATGACCGAAGCTGAAGACGTCCTGCAGACCGCCGCCCAATGGCGTGCTGCCGGAGAACAGGTCGCCGTCGCCACCGTGACCGAAACCTGGGGTAGCTCGCCCCGCCCCGCCGGCAGCCAGATGGCGATCACCAAGTCGGGCCGCATGGCCGGTTCGGTGTCCGGCGGCTGTATTGAGGGCGCGGTCGCCGACGCCGCGATGAAGACGATCGAGAGCGGCAGTCCGCAACTGCTGGATTTCGGCGTGAGCCACGAAAAGGCCTGGGAAGTCGGGCTGGCCTGCGGCGGCAAGGTGAAAGTGTTTGTCGAGCGGCTGAATTAGAGTTCGGCGGGCAATAGCCGCGTCATGTGTGGCACCGTCGCCCGATGCCGTCATGGCGGGCGCAGGCCCGCCATCCACGCCTTGCGGTTCCAGTCTCGGGAAAGGCGTGGATGGCGGGCCTGCGCCCGCCATGACGGTGAGAGGCCTGCGACTCTTACAGATACGACGGACAGTGCATCACCCGCCCCTGCCCCTACCGCTCTAACCCGCATACCATCGCCACCAACGTCCCGGGACAACTAACCATGACCCCAGACATCCTCGCCGCCCTGGAACAGGCCAAGCGTGCCAAACAGCCCATCGTGCTGGCGACTCGGTTGCCGACCGGCGAACAACAGTTACTGCCTGGCCCCGACGCCCCCGCCGACCTGAATGACGCAGCCAAACGCGCGCTGGACCGCGACGAAAGCGGCACGGTGAAGTTGGGCGAAACCGACTGGTTCCTGCAGGCCTACAACCCGCCGCTGCGGCTGATCGTCGTCGGCGCCGTCCACATCGCCCAGGCGCTGGTGCCGTTCGCCGTGCCGTGCGGGTTCTCCGTCACCGTCGTCGATCCCCGCCGGTCGTTTGCCTCCGATGAGCGCTTTCCCGGCGTCGAAATCTCTACCGACTGGCCCGACGAGGCATTGGACAAATTTGCCCCCGACAGCCGCACCGCCGTCGTCACCCTGACCCACGACCCCAAACTGGACGACCCCGCCCTTGACCGAGCGCTGAAATCGCAAGCGTTCTACATCGGCTCGCTCGGGTCCCGTCGCACCCACGCTGCGCGGCTGAAGCGGCTGCGCGAGCTTGGGCACCAGGATAACGCCCTGTCGCGCATTCGCGGTCCTGTTGGTCTAAATATCGAAGCCGTCACCGCGCCCGAAATCGCCCTGTCCATCATCGCCGAGATCGTGGGCGTCCGCCGCAACGCCCCCCTGCCGCCTAAATCCTCGGTATGAAGTTCGGTCCGGCCTCGCTGGAGGACGCGCGCGGCGGCATCATGGCGCATAGCCAGAAGGTCGGCGAGCGCATGATCCGCAAGGGCTCGCTGCTGGACGAATCCGCCATCGAAGCCCTGCGCGCCGCTGGCCGGCAAGACGTGATCTGCGCCCGCCTGGAACCCGGGGACGTGCCGGAGGATATCGCCGCCGACCGGCTGGCGACGCCGCTGCTGTCGCCGCTGATCGCCCGGTCCCGCGCCGCCACCGGCCGGGTGAACCTGGTGGCGGAGGCCCCCGGTCTGCTGCGGGTGGACGCCGGCCGCATCGACCGCCTGAACACGATCGACGAGGCCCTGACGCTGGGCACTCTTCCCGACTACACCGTGGTCGCGACGAAAGACCTTGTTGCCACCATTAAGATCGTGCCGTTTTCCGTCCCTGGCAACGTCCTGTCGGTCGCCGAGGCAATGGCCAGGCAGGGCGGCAGCCCGCTGACCTTGCACCCGTTCCGGCACATGAAGGTCGGGCTGGTCGTCAGCGAACTGCCAGGCCTGAAAGACAGCGTGACCGAAAAGACCATCGCGATCACCGACGCCCGGGTGACCGCGCTGACCGGCTCGCTGCTACCGCCGATCCGCTGCCCGCACGATGCCTATGCGATCGGGCAAGCGTTGGACTCGCTGGTGGGCCAGGGCGCCGAGTTGCTGCTGGTGATCGGTGCGTCCGCCGTGGTGGACCGCCGCGACGTCGGACCGTCCGGCATCGTGCGCGCGGGCGGGGAAATCCTGCATTTCGGCATGCCGGTCGATCCCGGCAACCTGATCTGCCTTGGCCGCATCGGTGAGAAACCGGCCCTGGTGCTGCCCGGTTGCGCCCGCAGCCCCAGCATGAACGGCGTCGATTTCGTGCTAAGCCGGCTGTTCGCCGGTCTGAAGATTACGCCACGCGACATGATGCTGATGGGCGTCGGCGGGTTGCTGAAGGAAATGGAAACCCGCCCGATGCCGCGTGAGAAAGCACCCGCCACGCCTCGGTCCGGCGCCGCACCGCGCAGTGCGCCGACCATCGCGGCGGTGGTGCTGGGGGCCGGGCGGTCGCGGCGGATGGCCCCGCATAACAAGCTGCTGGTGACCGACAAGGCGGGCAAAACCATGATCGCCCGCGTGGTGGACAACGTCCTGTCCTCCAACGCTCGGCCGGTCATGGTGGTGACCGGGCACATGGCCGAACAGGTGGAACAGGCGCTGGGCGGGCGGCCTGTGCGGTATGTGCATGCGCAGGACTATGCCGAGGGCCTGTCCGCCAGTTTGAAAGCCGGGATTACCGCTGTCCCGCCGGAATGTTCGGCCGCGATCGTGTGTCTGGGCGACATGCCGCTGGTCACCGGGCGCATGATCGACCGCCTGCTGTCGATGTACAACCCGGATGAGGGCCGGCTGATCGTGCTGCCAACGTTTCGCGGCAAGCAGGGCAATCCGATGCTGTGGGACAAACGGTTTTTCCCCGAGATACTGGGAATCGGCGGCGATTCCGGCGCGCGGTTTTTGGTAGGTAAGCACAGCGAGTTCGTGTGCGAGGTCGAGATGGCGGATGACGCCGTGCTACGCGATTTCGATACGACGGAGTCGCTGGCTACTCTGCCGAAGGGGATGCGGCCGGAGGCGTTGGGGTAGGTCCCGCCCAGACTTGCTACCGCGTGCCGGGTCCGGTGCGTCGTGGTCGGATTTGTCCGGTCAAATTGTGGAACCTCCGGCTGCCTGCCCGGCGCAATTATCGCGCATCGCTGCCTCCAACCGGTCCCAGTGCTCGGCCGCATGCGGAATCCCGAAGCGCAACCAGTCGGGCTTTGCGTCGAAAGGCCGCGTCAGGATGCCCGCGCGTCCCAACTGTTCGAACCATAGGACCGCGTCCTTGTGCTGTGCCAGCCGAAACAGCGGCGTACCGCCGACAATCTCGAACCCGGCCGCCTGAAGCAGCCGGTCCAACCGGGTGGCCTCATTGCGAAGCCGAACCACGGTCTTGGTAAGCCACGCCTCATCCATCAGGGCGCGCTGGCCAATCTCAAGCGCGGGGCCGGAGACTGCCCACGGACCGATCGCTCTACGCAGCATTGCACCAACCGCAGGCGATGCCGCTGCAAAACCAAGCCGAAGTCCGGCAAGCCCGTAAATCTTGCCGAACGACCGCAGCACGAGGGCACCAGCTTCCGGTAAGCCGGGCACTAAGCTGTTCCGCCGCCCGAGCGCGTCCATGAAAGCCTCATCGACAACCAGCAACCGGCCATGCCCGGCCAGTGACACCGCGGTTTCGGCCAGGATTTCCGGCGGGTAGATCCGCCCATCCGGATTATTGGGGTTGACGACGACGCCGACATCGAACGCGAGCAGATCGGAAAGCGCCGCGACGTTGGTGACCTCGGCGCCGCCGGCGCGCCAGCACCGTTCGTGTTCTTCATACGTGAAGCCAAGAATACCGACGCGCTGCGCCGGGAATATCCGAGGCAGCCACTGAAGCAGCGCCTGCGTGCCCGGTGCGGCGACGATCTCCGTTGACGGACCGGCGCCGTAAGCGGTTCGCGCCGCCGATTCCAGTGCCGCCACGTCCGATAACTCGGGCAGTTTGGCCCACGCGTTCGGTGCGATTGCGCCAATCGGATAGGGCAGGGGATTGATCCCGGTTGAGAGGTCGGTCCATGGCTCCGGTGCGTTCGGGAACAGGAGCCGGGCGCCATTGATGTTCCCGCCGTGATACCGTAACCCGGCAGCGGCCTCCGGTATTGTTCCGCACCTTTCCATGCACCCTGTTTCCAATACTGAACTGGCGCTGGCCGCTGTCCTGATGGAGGCGGCGATCGGCTATCCGGCTTTCGTCTATCGCGCCATCGGGCACCCTGTCACCTGGATGGGCGCGCTGCTGGCAGCCTTGGAACGCCGGTTCAATCACACAACCCTTTCAGCGGGCCGGCGCCGCCTGCTGGGGGTTCTTACCCTTGCCTTGCTGCTGGGCGTCACCGGGTCCGCGGCGGCCGCGCTCGATCGGGCGTTCTCCTTCGGGCTGATCGGAACCGGCCTGTCGGTATTGGCGGCGACGAGTCTCCTCGCTCAGCGCAGTCTTCATGACCATGTCCGCGCGGTGGCGGATGCGCTGGACAAGGACGGGTTAGCGGCTGGCCGCCGGGCGGTTTCGATGATCGTCGGCCGCAATCCGGACCGGCTGGACGAAGCCGGCGTGGCCCGTGCGGCGATCGAAAGTTTGGCCGAGAATTTCTCCGATGGCATTGTTGCGCCGGGCTTCTGGCTGGCGGTCGCCGGATTGCCCGGCGCCGCCCTCTACAAGGCAACGAACACGGCGGATTCCATGATCGGGCATCGAACGTCCCGCTACGCTGCTTTCGGCTGGGCAGCGGCGCGGTTCGACGATGTGATCAATCTGCCAGCGTCCCGCCTTGCCGCTTTCTTCCTCGTCCTTGGCGCGGCTGTTATCGGGGCCTCGCCGGGCGGCGCGGTGCGGACGGTCTGGCGCGACGCGTCCCGCCACCGTTCGCCCAATGCCGGCTGGCCGGAAGCCGCGATGGCCGGCGCGCTCGGTCTGAAGCTGGCGGGGCCACGGGTCTATGGCGATGAGACCGTTGACGACGCGTTCATGGGCGATGGCCGGCGAGAGGCATCCGCCGCCGATATCCGTCGCGCGCTCCGGCTGTTCCGCGCCGCATGCGTCACGTCGTGGCTGCTGCTTCTGGCTATCGTCCTTATCTGGCGAGGCTGACCAGCCGGTCTGGATCGATGTGCCGGGTGAGATGATCGGCCAGCGCGTCAAGAACCCGGTCGATTTCCGCTTCGTAGGAGAACCCGGCATCGGTGCCGCCGATCCAGGACAGGAACGCGGCGCGCTGCCGGTCGTCAGCGAACAGGCCATGCACATAAGTGGCGCGCACGCGCCCGTCGGCCGACATCGCACCGTCCAACCGGCCATCGGCCAGGCGCAGAAGCGGACGGGCGCGGTCCGGACCATCGGTGTGGCCGACATGCATTTCATAGCCATGGAACGGCGTGCCATCGACCACCGATATCCCGGTGGTCCCGATCAGCGTTTTCGTCCTGGTCAGGATGGTTTCCACATCGAGCAGACCGAGTCCTGGCAGGCTGCCGGGATGGCCCTCGACGCCATCCGGATCGGCGACAAGCCTTCCCAGCATCTGATAGCCGCCACAGATGCCAAGAACACGGCCGCCCCGGCGAACATGCGCCAGGATGTCGATATCCCATCCGTTGTGCCGCAAGTCCGCCAGATCCGAAAGCGTCGCCTTGGACCCCGGCAGGATCACCAGATCGGCATTTCCGGGCAATGCCTCGCCGGGACCGACGAAGACCAGTCGGATCGCGGGCTCGTGCTTCAGCGGGTCCAGATCGTCGAAATTGGCGATATGCGCCAGCCGAAGGACGGCCACGACAATCGTGCCGCCATTCGGGGCACTTCTTCGGTCCAGCGCCACGGCGTCTTCCGCCGGAAGCCGGGCGGCCTCGCGGAAGTAAGGGATCAACCCGAGGCCGGGCCAGGCGGTATGCTCGCTGATGAAATCCATTCCCGGCTGAAAGAGCCCGGGATCGCCGCGAAACTTATTGACTAGAAAGCCCGCGACCAAAGCCGCGTCGGCCGGATCGAGCACGGTCCGTGTTCCGACAATCTGTGCGATGACGCCGCCACGGTCGATATCCCCGATCAGGACGACCGGCGTGCCGGCCGCGCGGGCGAATCCCATATTGGCGATGTCGTTGGCCCGCAGATTGACCTCGGC
>JAKBCJ010000426.1 GCA_021807975.1 Pseudomonadota bacterium
CCGCATGCCGCAATCGCGGCGGCTGTTCGCATGCCCCCAGGTAAAGCGCGGATGCAGCGCACACCAGCATCGCCATATCCGCCAGGTCCGCGAGACCGGGTGCCTGAAGCTGCATCAAACGCGCTGCAAGCATCATCAACAGGATCGCCCGATGCGGGCGCATCGCCTGTCGCAGCGGGTTGGCCTGTCGGGTGCCGGATCGGCGGAACAGCGTTCTGAGGCTGAGCAGGGCGGCCAATCCAAGCAGGAGGATGCCGGCATCGAAGAGTGACGGCGCGACTTGCCACGATGCCGAGTCATCCGACAGGCCGCGA
Organism: Pseudomonadota bacterium; assembly: GCA_021807975.1. Taxonomy (GTDB): domain Bacteria; phylum Pseudomonadota; class Alphaproteobacteria; order Acetobacterales; family Acetobacteraceae; genus Rhodopila. The sequence continues at coordinate 315 of JAKBCJ010000426.1, forward strand.
GCGCGGGATACGATCCAGGACAATGAGGCAGCGTCAATACAGAGACAGGCGGCGTTGACGCGGGCAAATCCCAGCCGGTTGGCGAGGAGATCGGTCACCGGCTGAAACAGCCGCTCGATCAGCGTGTCGTCGATTTCGGCGAACGTCTTCTGCATCCCGGGTCACTTTCACGAAAACGTGACCTGTAGGGCTGATTCCGGTGTCGAGAGTCAAGGAAATCAGTAACAAGTCAGATTGGCAGACGATTCAAGCCGCCTGAATGTCGGCTATGAAGCATACACCAATCCTGATCCGTTTGCGCTCGAGCGAGCCGGCGCTCCTCAATCCTTCCGGTTCCGCCAGCTTTTCGGCGGAGGGGGAGCTTGGGGTGGATTAATAGCCGATATCGCAAGGAACCCGGTTCGAGGGCGCCGATCTGCTTGCCGTACCAGCGACAGCGTTAAGCCACTCGCCTTATTTGCCTGATACCCTCGTCCACATAGGTAGTGCTGCCGCCGAGGAGCAAAGAAATCACCGTTGGGCCCGTGAATTCGGCTAATAGTGTTGAGGGTATGGCAGCGTCACCGTCAGTCCAACGGATTTCCTGGTCCGGTTCAAAGCAATGGAAACCATGCGCCAGCAATGGGTTGATGGCTTTCATTGTCCGCTGTCGTTTGCGATTGCACACGGTTATCTGGCGTAATGCCACGCCGAGGCACCGTGGATCGCGTGCGACCCCCAGTTCTTGCGGCACGCCGGTGCGGGAGCAGATGCGCACCGTCGCCGGATTGGCTGCCAATCGGAAGATGTGCAGCGCATCACGGCGCCCCGCCGCGTCCACGCGCTGTCCATCCACGATGAGATGCAAGTCTGGATCGTCTGTCGTCGGAACGCCTGGACGTGGGCCCGAACGATCAAGCAGGTGGCGCCAGGCAGCATCCACTGTCGGGCCGCCGGTCAGTACCGGTGCGTATGGTTCCTGTGGGGGTAATCCCCAACCGCCGCTGGCATTACGGAACAGCCAGCGATTGCCGTCGTCGCGATAGCTCTCCGCCGGTGCGCCGTTGGCGATCAGCACGTCATGTGTTTCCAACTCTATGTGATAGAGTTGCACTTCTTGTGCATGATCATCCCAAAGGATCGTTCGATGGTTGACCAGGAACTCAACCGGGATCAATGCACCATCGATATAGAGAGAATGGGCTTTCGTTACGCGCAGATCGCGGTGCGGTATGTTGTCAGCGAGCGCGTTCTTCTGGACGATGACTGGGGTTGCCGCGTTGCGCCGGCCGCGCGTGGCCAAGACACGGCCCATCCCGATCCAGACGATCCGCCTTACGTCGCCGCGGTAGTTCAGAACCGAGCCGCCGACGGTGAGTTGCTCCACCGCTACTTCGCCCTCCGGAGTGCTGATTTGGGTTCCGGCGAGAAAGCAGAGGACGAAACCACCATCGGCGATTTCCACGATTGTTCCGTCGGAGTACGCCCCGCCTGACGACGTCGTCGTGAGCAGGTTGCCGGCGCTGTCGGCAGTCAGGCCTCCATTCGGATATTGACCGTCTGTGCTATCGAAACTGGCCAGGATGGTCGGCGTGGCGGCGTAGCCGGAATTGGCCTTGGAGATCTTGAATGCGGTGCCAAGGTTATTCGCGCCCCCGGCGTTTGTTGTGCCGAACAGGTTTCCGGCCCTGTCCTCAATTAAGCCCGCGGTTGGCCCTGCCCCATCGTTGCCGTTGAAGCTGACCAGCGTGGTCAGTGTGTAGACACCGCCGTTATTGACGAGTTCGAATATGGTTCCCTTGTTGGAAACCCCGCCCCTCTGCGTCGTGCCGAACAGGTTTCCGGCGTTGTCCGCGATCAGACCGGCTACTGGCGCGCTCCCATTGGAGCCCGTAAAATTGAGCAGTGTGGTTGGCGCGCTGACATAACCGCTAGTCGTTTTGGCAAGCTCAAAGATCGTCCCGTTCCCGGTCGGCCCGCCACCTTCTGTGGTGCCAAATAAGTCCCCGGCAGAATCGACAATCAGGCCGGCTCTTGGAAACTCAGGGGTGGGGTTGCCGGCGACATTGCTGAAGGAAGCGAGGGTGGTTGGCGGGCTCACATAGCCATTCGCGGACTTGGCGATTTCAAACACCGTACCACCGCCGGCGCCTCCGCCGCTGCTCGTGGTGCCGAAGAGGTCCCCAGCGCTGTCCGCGACCAGACCGGCGACCGGCCCTGAGCCATTGGTGCCATTGAATGTAGCGAGAGTGATGGGTGTGCTGGCATAACCGCCGGGAGTCGCCACAATCTCAAATACCGTACCGTCACCCGCTGTCCCGCCGAACTCGGTCGTGCCGATCAAGTTGCCCGCACTATCCTGGATCAGCCCCGCAACCGGATCCTGGCCGTCGGTTCCGTCGAAACTGACCAGTGTGTTCAACGCGTACCCACCGCCGTTAGGCACAAGCTCGAAAACCGTACCGTAACCGCCGTTCGTCCCGCCCGCGCTCGTCGTGCCGAAGAAATCCCCCGCGGCGTCCTTTATCAGGCCGGCCTGTGGGGCGCCCCCCTGATAAGTATTGAACTCACCGTTGAGAAAATTGAGTAAAGTGATTACTGTCGGCATTCCCCTTTTCCCCCAACAACGCGACGCGCAGGGCTTAACTGCACGAGATGATTCCCCGGGCAACGTTACCGTTGCGAATAAGCATCAACTATATCGACTAGGACCGGGATTTGTCCATTGACAATCACGCGTACCCCACTGCCGGCTCAATTTGGAGCCAGCCGCGATCAACCCGACTTTCGGTGTCTCAGGCGAAACCGAACGGCCATGCAGTTCCCAAAAATTTTTTGTCGTGAAGGTCGAACAAAAGTCGAAAATGCCACCAGCGCGTGGCACCAGTGAAAAGAATTTGCCGAAGTCGTTGATTTTCGGATCTGCCGCGCGGTTTCGAGAGTGGAATGGTTGGCTCAAGCAGTTTCATGTTACGCAGGGGCAGAATACTTGGCCTGGACCAATCTGGCCGATCGTCATTATTGCGGTCAGCGGTCGCCGCGCGCGACACGCTTGGCTTTGAATACTTTGAACGGTGCCATCAAGGACGGATCCGGTAAATCAAGTAAATCAGAATAAATGCGTTGCCACACCTAACGACATCGCCGTGGCGGCGGCACCGATCGCGGCGGCAGCGACGGTCAACGCCTTCACCCGCGTGATGACCGACACAGAGGCCAGCACGATCGCGATCTCCAGGCCGCCGGCTGCGAATTCGAAGTTATGATACCGGTGTTCGGCGTCTTCGCGGGCGTCCTCCTGACCGTGCGCCTTGGCGGCGAGTTGGTTCATTCCCGGGCCGTTGGGGTCGTCGTGCATGCGGGCGATATAGGCCTCGGAATCCTTGATCCGGGCCTGGACCGCCGGGTCTTGCGCGTTCGGGAGGCTGCCCAGCATGGCGATCTCGGATTCGCGGAGGGCGGCGCGCAGGTTCCTGGCCTGATAGAACGCCCAGTCGTCGGACACCGCGATATGATGGGTCAGATAGGCGTTTTGGGCCGATTTTCCGCCGATTTCGGTCAGCGCCAGAACGGCAGCCAGGGCGGATACCAGCATGGCCACCCGCCGAGCGGTCGGATCGGAGTGGTCGGCATGTTCTTCGATCGTTTCGTGTGCCCGTTCCATCGACTCGCTCAATGCGGTTGCTCCTCGGGGTTATGGACGACCACGACGGCATAAACCGGCGGCGCGGGCAAAAGAAGGGGGATGAAACATTCACGCCGGCTCTGTTTTGGGCGGGTGTGACGGCACCGGAAACGCCCTATATGCTGGCGGGATCGAGAGGGAGGCTGCGACATGAGCGGGACGCAAGAGACGGCGACGTTGGGCGGCGGGTGCTTCTGGTGCCTGGAGGCGGTGTTCAAGGATCTGCGCGGCGTAAG
>JAKBCJ010000427.1 GCA_021807975.1 Pseudomonadota bacterium
CAGATCCAGCGCGATATCGTTCGCGCTGCTGCCGGTGCCCAGGATGAACGCCTTCTTGCCCTCCCACCCCGCGCCGCTGTCGAAACCTTCGGAGTGGATGACCTCGCCCTTGAAATCTTCCAGCCCCGGCACGTCCGGAAGCATGGGATAGGAACTGACACCGTTGGCGAACACCAGATGCCGGGGCCGCACCACCCGTTCGGTGCCGTCGCCGCGCTTCAGCCGCGCGGTCCAGGATTTTGTCGTTTCGTCCCAGGTGCCGCCGACGAATTCCGTGTCGGTCCAGCAGTTGATTTCCATGACCTGTGCATAGAATTCGAACCACAGGCCCAGCATGTCCTTGGGGATGTATTTCGGCCAGGTGGGCGGGAATTCCATGTATGGCAGGTGGTTCAGGTGGATGGAGTTGTGCAGCGCCAGCGAGTGGTAGCGTTTGCGCCAACTGTCGCCGATGCGCGGCCATTTTTCGACCACCAGCGTATCGACGCCCTGCTGGTTCAGCCGCGCGGCGATGGACAGGCCGGCCTGGGCGGCACCGATAACCAGGACTGTCGGCTCCCGATCGTCATAGGCGCTGGCCTTGCGGCGTACGTCGGCCCAGTTATCGCCGCCGAAATTGCGGGAATAGGCGGAGCCGGTGGGGCGGTTGGCGCCGATTTTGTCCTCATGCCCGTCCAGTGCTTCCAGCGTGGTGGACAGCAGCCAGGCTTTCATCGCGCCGCCTTCGCCGTCGTCCGGCGACAGGCGGACGATGCCGGCGCCACGGCCGGTGTTGGTTTTGAATTCGAAGATTGCCTCGATGCTTTCGATGCCCAGGCGCTTTGCCCGCCGGGGCTGACGCCGGTTCGGGGGCAGATGGAAGCCGTGCGCCCCGGTGCGGGTTTGTTCGGCGGCGAGGCGGGCGGCGATGGTGTCCCGGCCGGCGACGGGTGTGATGTGCCAGGTAAAAGCCAGGACATCGCGCCAGTAGGAGTCCTGATGGAACAGCGCGCCGATATGCGCCGCGTCTTTGGTGGCCAGCGCGGATTCGAAGGCTGCGAGCCAGTGTTCGGCGGATGACCGGGTTTGGCGGGTGGCCTGAAATTCCAGGAAGGACTGGTCGAAATCGTTCATCTTGGTCTGCTCCGGGCGGCATTTTTGGTGCTGGAAGGCGCTTACTGGTGAGTATGCAGGCATTTCCGCCGGTGTCCATTCGGGGGGGCAGGTCTCGTCCTGTCGGGGGTCATATCAGCTCGATTTTCAAAGCCCGCAGCGCCGGAACCAGCGCCGTCAGACTCTCCATTTCAACAACCGGGCCGGCTATCAATTTCAGCAACACCGCCCGATCATAAACCGCCACGCAGTCCTGTCGCTTCCGCAACCTCGACCGATAGATAATTCCATCAAGATCGGTGGTTTCATATACCGTCTGACTGAACGCGCGCGCTTCATCCTGAGCTTTGCCTCCGGCAATGTCGGTTGACACGCCCAGTTCGAAACAGCCATTGCCCCGAAGGTCCAGCACGCGCAGCGGTATCGCGGCACTGACCTCGCAGACACCCCAACCGGCGACCTCCCCCCGCGTGAGCACGCGATCTATCCCACCTTCGAAACGGTCGCGGACAATCGCCTCGGCGATACTGGTCGGCAAATCCTTGGCGAGATACATCAGCTTGAATGCATCGGCCGGACTGGCGAAACGTGTCTTGCCAAACCCCATTCCAAGCGGGGTCAAACGATGTACCCAAGGTGTCGTGCGGAGATAGGCGGTAGGCTGAAAGCGGCGGGTGAGAGACTTAATGATCGCCGGATCGAAGCGCATCGCTTAAACGAAATCGCGCTCGGCCACGCGAACCACCGCCTCCCTTCCGCCATCCCTCAGCACGTCAAGCGGCATCCGGTGCCGCAAAGCGCCATGGGGTTGACGCAGCCAGAGCCACGCCGACCGAGCATCGGGGGCCAGTTTCAGAACCTCCGACAGACCTCCGAGTGGACGGGCATCCACGAACTGCTCCAGCGGATAGGCCAGTTTACGCTCACCGCGCAAAAGACCGATCACCGCGCCCCGTTTGTGCCAACTGCTAAGCGTGGAACGAGGAATGCCAAGGGCATGCTCGATTTCGCCCGCGCCAGCCACCGGGCCGGCCCAGCTTTCCAATGGCCGGGCCTTGACGGAGCGATCCAGCCGCTCCCGTCCGTCCACCACGCTGATCCGTTCACCCAGCCCGGTACCGCGGCTGTGCTCGACACCGCCGGCATCTTCAATCGGCCTGCGCCCGGATGGCTTCCGCCGACCGGGCCAAGCCTGGAGAAGCGCTGTTCGAAGCCTGTCTTTGCCCCGCACGATCTCCCGACGGTCGGCTTCCGGGAGACCGCCGACCAAATCCCAGACGATGACGACGACCTGCGCCAGGCTGCGAACATCGCTGGGCGCGGCATCCGGAATTTGCTTTTGAAGTGCCGCGCGAACATCGCCTTCGCTCAGTTGGCGCCGGGCGGATCGTGCCGGCAAGGCTGTAACGGTCATGATTGCCTCCGTATTTCGGCAAGATAGTCCCGATTGAACGGATTGTCTAGATTGTCCAGAACCACCTCGGCCCGGCGGTGGATCCCGCACGACGCGAACCAATGCGCGGCGGCACGTTCCGCAACGGCTGCCGCGGTTGCATCCGGACACCGAGGTTGATGTTCGGCCACGGGCGCGCATGATGCCGCACCAAAGCCAAAGGGACCAAGGATGCGGCATGCGAACAGGCGGGCGGCATGGACCGCCGACGATCTCCGCGCGGACGAAAGCTGGATCCGCGAACTGGACGACCGCGCCCGCCGCGACCTGACAGCCGCCGTCCGCAAGGCGGCCGACCCGGCCAAGACCCTCTATGATTACCGCCGCGACGATTTCGACCTCGGGTCCGCCTGGCCGGTCATCGCCGGGGCACTGGCCGAAGTCCGCGACGGCACCGGGTTCGCCATCCTGCGCGGGATGCCGCGCGACGGGCTGACACAGTCCGAATTCGAACTCCTCACCTGGGCCATCGGTCTGCACACCGGCGTCGCTCGGCCGCAGGGCAAAGCCAGCCAGTTCCTGTCAGCGGTGCGCGACGCCGGGGTGGCTTACCGAACCGGCAAAGGGCGAGGCTATTCCTCCAACGCTGACCTCGACTTCCATACCGACAGCGCCGACATCGTGCTGCTGACCTGCTACAACGTGGCGAAATCCGGCGGCATGAGCATGGTCTCCAGCTCTGTCACCGCGCACGAAATCCTGACGGCGGAGCGGCCCGATCTGGCAGAGCTGCTGCACCAGCCGCACTTCTTCAGCCGCCAGCAGGAACAGGCGCCGGACGAACCGCCGTTCTACCCGAACCCGATCTACGACCAGCGCGACGGGCTGCTGTTCAGCAAATGGAACCGAAACCGCCTGCGCTCGGCGCAAGCGATCGAGGGCGTGCCGCCGCTGACACCGCCCGGGTTCGACGCGCTGGACCTGCTGGACGACATCCTGCGGCGGCCGGCCGTCATGTACTGGATGTATCTGAAGCCTGGCGACATGCAGATTCTGAACAACCACGTCACGCTGCACTCGCGGACGGAGTTCGAGGACCACGACGATCCCGTCCTGAAGCGGTGCCTGTTCCGGCTGTGGCTGGCGCCTCCGGACGGGGTGGCCCTGCCGGAAAGCTGGCAGCCGGCGTATCGTTCGGTGGCGGCGGGGTCGGTGCGCGGCGGCATCACGGGACAAGGCTACGACGATATCAGACGCGGGTTCGAGGTTCGTCAGGCGGCCGATCTGGGCATGACACTGCCATGAGGACAGCGCCGGGCAGCGGGTCGCCCCGGGATTGGCGGCGCATGGATTCCGTCTGTTCCTGGAAGCCGACCGCTCCACAGCGGAACCCGAAGACGAGGCCGCGTGCCTGAATGGCGGCATTCGCTGCCGCGAACCGTTCAGGGCGTGTGTACGGCGGGATTTCGCCGCGGTGATGGAGGTGAACGCCGCGGCGGCGCTCTTGGCCAGTCAGGCGGCTATCATCCATCTGAGCAGGACCATGGCGTTCGAACTGGCGCGGGACGGCATCCCGGTGAACACCGTCAGGCCCGCGCCGATCGCGGCGCACGACGCTCTGGACACCCGGGGCAAGCCGCCCGCACGGGATGGCTGGCCATTGCGCGGCGGTCGCCGTATATCGGGCGGGTTTACCATCTTCAGGCCCGTAGCGATT
>JAKBCJ010000045.1 GCA_021807975.1 Pseudomonadota bacterium
AAGCGCAGCCGCAGCCGGTCATCATGCCAGAGCGTCTGGCACTGACAGACCCGTTCAAGCCGCTCGGTGAGATCGTCGGCTCCGGCGCATTCCGTTTCGTTCCAGATGAGTATGTCTCCGGCGCGATCTCGGTGTTTACCAAATTCGATCGATACGTGCCCCGGCAGGAACCGGCTTCCTATGTCGCCGGCGGCCACGACGTGAAGCTGGACCGGGTGGAGTGGAAAGTGATCCCCGAACCGGCAACCGCCGCCAATGCCCTGGCAACAGGGGAGATCGACTGGATCGAACTGCCGCAGCCCGACCTGGTGCCCATGCTGAAGGCAACCCCGGGCGTCGCCACCGGCATGCTGGATATCTACGGCACGTTCGGTCACCTGCGCCCGAACCACATCCAGGGTCCCACCGCCAACCCTGGCGTCCGCCGGGCGATGATGGCCGCGATCCGGCAAAATGACGTGATGATGGCGGTGATGGGCGACGATCCGGCAACCTGGCGCGTCCCCGTCGGCTATTTCATTCCGGGTTCCAAGTCTGCGAACGACGCCGGCATGCAGGCCGTGGCCCGTCCGCACAGCACCGATGAGGTCAGGAAGATGCTGGACGAGGCCGGCTATCGCGGTGAACGGATTGCCTTCATGCATCCAACCGACCAGCTTGCCTACAACGCGATCTGCATCGTCGCCGTCGATGCCTTCCGCAAAGTGGGGCTGAATATCGACGATCAGACGGTGGACTGGGGCACCATCCTGCAACGCCGCAACTCGCGGGAGCCTTTGGACAAAGGCGGCTGGTCGATGTTCCCCGGCGGCGCGTCCGGCGGCGACATGGTCAACCCGTTGCTTGAAGGCATCGTTCGCAGCAACGGCGACAAGGCCTGGGTCGGATGGCCCAACGACCCGCAACTGGAAGCGGCGCTGGAGGCGTGGATCGACGCTCCGAATGAGGCTGAACGCCAGAAGCAGGCGCGCCTGTATCAGCAGGCGGCGTTCGCCTCGGTGCCGACCATTCCGGTGGGCCAGTATTTGCCCTCGGCCGCCTGGCGGTCCAACCTGAATGGACTGCTAAAAGGCGCCGCGCCGGTGTTCTGGGGCGTCAGTAAGGGCTGAAGGACAAATCCAATGAAAGCGACACCGTTTCTTTCCGAATTTGCCAGCAGCACAAGACTGGCGGACATCAGCGCCGAGGCAACCGCCGCGACCAAGCGGCATATCCTGGACTGCACCGGGGTCGCCCTTGCCGCCTGCGTCGAGGCTCCCGGCCGCATCGTACTGGATATCACCCGCGAACAAGGCGGCCATCCCGCCGCCGCGGTCTTCGGCACCAGCCTGCGTACATCCACCGTGGCGGCTGCCTGGGCGAACGGTTCGCTCGCGCATCTGCTGGATTTCGATGACACGGGATTTTCCCATCCCACCGCCTGCATCCTTCCCGCGGTGCTGGCAATGGCGGAAGAAACCGGCGCCAGCGGCGCACAGGTGGTCGCCGCCGTCTGCATCGGGCTGGAAGTGTTCGAGCGGATGTCGTCCTCCGGCCGCCAGCATGAGCATGTGTTCCGCCGCCGCGGCTTCCATCCAACCTCGCTGTACGGCTGCTCGGCCGCGGCCGCTGGCGCCGACAGCATCGTCGGTCTGAACCCAAACCAGATGGCGGTCGCGCTCGGTTTGGCCGCGGCGAACGCCGGCGGCCTGACACAGCATTTCGGCACCTGGGGCAAAGGCATCCACGCCGGCAATGCCGCCCGAGCAGGCGTGACCGCTGTGTTGCTGGCGCGGAAGGACTATATCGCCGACCCCGAGGGGCTGGAGGGCGAGTACGGCTTCTATTCCGCGTTTCATGGCGACGGGAATTACGACGTCAGTAAAATAGCCAACGGTTTGGGCACGCAATGGTCGATCGTGGAGCCCGGGCTGACGGTGAAGCGCTACCCCTGCTGCGGCGGCAACCTGCGCGCACTGGACGCCGCCGGCGCGTTGATTCGCGAAAACAACATTCGCATCGACGACGTGGAGCGCCTGGAGGTGGACGTGCATCCAGACCTGCTCGACATCGTCCGCTTCCATAAGCCGACCGAAGGGTTCCGGGGCAAGTTCTCCATCGATTACGTGCTCGCGGCGATGCTGCTGGATGGGCGTGTCGATCTCGACACCTTCTCCGACGACTACTGCCGTTCGCCACGCCTGCGGGCGGCGCTGGAGAAAGTGCGGGTCAACACCCGCACCGACTGGCCGAACACTTCGGATGCACGCCGCCGCTCGCCGGTCACGATTACCATGCGGGACGGGCGCAGTTTCAGCAAACTGGTGGAGAAGGTCCGCGGCAGCCCGGGCAACCCGATGACGCGCGACGAGTTGGTCGGCAAATACCGCCACTGCGCCGAACGCATCCTGCCGGCGGAGAAACTGGAACGCTCGATCGTTGCACTGGAAACGCTGGAGACGCTGCCGGCGGTCAGGGACCTGATCGAAACCCTGACCGCCGGCTAACCTCTACTCCACGCTCGGCAGCCAAAGGCTCGGCACGACACACGATCCGTGGCCGGCGGCGGTGGTGTCGCCCTTCTGGTTCGTTGCGCTCACCTCGACGCTGACACGCACGCCGTTGGTCACCTTGGCAATGTCCGTAACCTTGCCGCCGAACGTTACCGTATCGCCCGGCCGCACCGGGCGCAGGAAGCGCAGTTCCACGACGCCATTGCGGTTGTAGATGGCGGGGCCAAAAAAGCGCCGCAGCAGTTCCGTGCCAAAGGTCAGCGACATGCGGCCGGACGCCACCGTGCCCTTGGTGCCAAGCACGCCCTGCGCCGTCGCCTCATCGGTGAACTGGCTTGGGCCGGTCTTGCCGCCGCTTTTCTCGAACAGGTTGATCGCCTCCTGCGTCATGGTCTTGACCAGGGGCGGAATGGCATCGCCAACGGCGAAGCCCCAGGTCATTGCCATTTCTTGCCAACCTCCGACGGCTGCTTCAGTTCATGGGTGATGACCCGGTCCAGCAGCCGGCCGTCCTCATCCACCGAAACGGCTTCCGTAACGATATAGTTCTTGCCCCGGCGGAAATACTTGTCGGCGATCCAGGCCTGCACGGTGATCTTCTTGCCGGCGACGGGCGGATTGTAGCAATGGAACGTGCATCTCGCGTTCACCGAACCGTCGTCGTGATACACCGCGTGATACGCGTTGACGTCCACCTTGTGGGAAATCGTCGGAAACGCCGCCTCGGGGTCCATCACCCCCTGACGAAACTCGTCGATCATCTGCTGCGTCAGGACATAAGAAAATCCCGGCAACGGCTGGCCAACCTCCAACGCGTCCCAATCGAGCAGCTTTGTTTCATGCTCTCCCGCCATGCTGTTTCCTCTCTCTGATACGGCCTCACGGCCATCGTTAGCGCACCCGCCGCGACGGGAAAAGAACGGCTGCGGCTTAGCTGTCCCGGCGGTGAGCCGGGCCCCGGCCTATCGTTTCGGTACCGGCACCCCGGGCACCTTCAACGTCACGCAGCCCAGGGTATGGTGCGTCGTGAAATACAGCGTCTTCCAATCGTCTCCGCCAAAGGCCAGATTTGTCGTCGTTTGCGCGCCATGCACGATCCGGCCCAGTTTCCTGCCGGACGGGTCCATGATCCAAATGCCGCCGGCGCCGCCGCAGTACACGTTGCCGAGGCTATCGACCTTCATGCCGTCCGGCACCCCCGGTTCCTCGCCACGCAGGTCCGCGAACACCCGATCCGTGTTCCGCGCCAGCATGCCGCTTGGCGCGATGTCGAACGCGCGGATGTGGCCGCGCCGGGAGTCGTTGATGTAAAGAACCGATTCATCCGGCGAAAACGCCAGGCCGTTGGGCAGATCGAAGTCGTCAGCCAGCAGTGTCTTCGTCCCGAGGTCCGGTGTAACCCTGAAAACGGCCGAATGGGTGCGATCCCACTCGGGCCGAGCGGCGTTGCCCGTCCATGGATCGGTGAAATAGATGCAACCGTTGGAGCGGACGACGACATCGTTCGGCCGCCACAGACGCCGTCCCTGAAAGCTGTTCATCACCACGGTGATATCGCCGTCGGGTTCTCGCCGCGTCACCCGCCGGGCGGCGTTCTCGCAGGCGACCAGCCGGCCTTTGTGGTCACGGGTCAGGCCGTTGGCATGATTGGTACCTTCCTGATCCACCGACAGGCCCGCACCCGGTTGGTACTTCATCCGCCGGTCATGATGAATGTCGCTGAACAGCAGATACCCGCCCTCGTGCCACCACACCGGCCCCTCGGCCGGACCCTTGGGGCCGCCGAGTCCCTCGGCCAGGATGCTGATCGGCGCCGAGATGGAGATGATTGTCTGTAAGCCGGGTGCCCACTCGTCGATCCGCGGATGCATGACGTTTCCCGTTTTCTTTCTTAGACGGGCAATCTCACCACCCGGCGCCGCGGACGGCAACCCGGGCCGGCGCCTCGTCCAACTCTGGTCAATCCTCCTCCGTCGGGGCATCGTCGTGCGACCATGTGTACTGTCGTTGTCCTGGTCCGTCCCGACCACGCCTATCCGCTGCAACTTGCCGCCAATCGCGACGAGCACCGAAGCCGGGCGTGGTCGCCGCCGGCGGCGCATTGGCCGGACCAGCCCGATGTCGTCGCCGGCCTTGACCGAACCGCGGGCGGAACCTGGATGGGGGTCAACGGCGCCGGGGTGGTCGCCGCGATCCTGAACCGGTCCGGCACGCTTGGACCGATTTTGGGCAAACGCAGCCGTGGTGAAATCCCGCTGCTCGCCCTGCGTCACCCGACGGCCGGCGCGGCGTCGCAGGCCGTGTCGCGGATCGATGCCGGCGAATGGCGCGACTTCAACCTCATCATCGCCGACCGGACCGGCGCATTCTTCCTCCGCGGCGTTGGCGAAGGCCAGCCGGCGGTGATCCGGCTGCCGCCAGGCGTATCGATGGTGACGGCCTATGACCCGAACGATCCGGCGAGCCCCCGCGTCACCCGACACCTTGAACGCTTCCGAAACGCGTTGCCCGATGGGCCGGGGGACTGGCAGGCATGGCGGGCCATGCTGTCCGATCGCTCCGGCGGAGTCGGTGAGCAGATGAACGTAGTGCCGCGCCGCGACTTCTGTACCGTGTCTTCGTCCTTGCTTGCGATCTCCGCCGCCGGCCTGATCACGTGGTGGTTTGCCCCGGGTTCGCCGCACGAAACCGAATTTCTACCGGTGGATTTGTGATCGGTCGGTCCGTTCGTCGATGCGTTCCGCTATTCACCAACAGCAGCAGATATTTTCCGGGCTTTGCGGCGGTGTCCCGGCTGTTTCCTGCGGTGGATCATGTATTTCATCGTATCGAATGCGTTCCCGATGCCCATCAGTCCGATCAGGAGAACCCCGAAGGAAACGTCGGCGCTCGTCGGTGATTTCGTCCCTGCCTGTTGGCATGGGGAAAGACATCCGGGTTGTTAGAAGCATTCCGGCGCGCTGCCGCGGCCGCGCGCCGCGATGAATGCGAAGTACCAGCGCTTACCGGCGGGTCATGTCGTATATTGTGCGTTCGTTCCAATTTTGGGATATCAATACCCCACGAACAACGCCCCTCTCATTCCGCCCTGCTTGTCCCGACTTTCGGGTTGTCAGGCGTTTGCAGCGGCATCGTCTGCCCGCCGCGCAATGGTTACGAACACGATCCGGGAAAGACTATCGAGGCCAGAGGAATCCACTAAACAGAAAACAGACGTTCTCCGGGGTATTATTACTGGAATAGTGCCAACTCCAGTTACAAAAATAGCTGCCGCCCGGTCTTCGGCTGGCGCCCCCGTATCAAAGCCACGTGGAACATTCGGCATTTTTCTTCCAATTTGCCCGAAATTGTGGACTAATTTCTTCTTTTTCCGGACATCGCCCGCGAATCGACCTCACAACGGTTCCAATTTTAATTTCTCTTCATAGTCCGCGCAGAGCATACGTTTCTGGATAGCGGTCAAATTTCGGCGATTGTATTATGAATTGACTTTTCTCTATTGACGTTTACTCATCTGAGTCATTCACTCAGCGTCACTCACAGAAAAATCAACCGTTAAGGAGGAAGGCATTGGAACGCGATCACTCCGACCATCAGTACCGCAACGCGAATGACGAGATAGCCCGGATATACGGCAAGATGGACATCGGGACGTTGCGGCTCACCTACGGCCAGTCGTTCGGCCGCGGCCTCAATCCCAATCTTCGGCTCATGGACGCGCTGGGCCAATTGGATGAAACATCCCTCGAAAGCCTCATCGCGGACGTCATTAAGAAATAGTTCGTTCCTGCCGGCATATCGTTGCGAAAGACCGCACAGAGACAAACGGGTGGCCTTTTGTGCTCGAAAGGTTGCACACCGCTCATAAGTCTGTCTGGCGCCGCTATTGACTTCGCCCAACCTTCTGCCGGCCATGGCCACAGGCTCCGCGGTGACCCGCATGGCGATGTGCCAGACGCTGGCGAACCTTACCCGGGCGGCGGATTGGGGCGGCGCAGGTCGCCGCCGTCAGGACACCGACAGTCAAAATAAGGATCGTTGGATCAATAGACCGGCATGCGGGTTTTTGATCCGCCTGCCCTGCATCCCTTCCCCGGGCAGCGCGTTACCGTCCGCGAAACGTCGCGGAAAGGAACCGGCATGAAATCGATCCTGGCACTGGTCACCCTCATTTTGGCGGCGCTCGCCGTCGAGGAAGAGGCCCGTCAACTCGCCGTCGGCGCCGGGGACGCCTGCGCGGGGGCGGCGCTGAAGGCCCACCAAGCCACGCAAGCGCTCAGTGAAAAGGTAGAGCGACAGCCGCTGATGTCGCTGCTGATCGCGGGCGGCCTGTCTTATATCCTGGCGATGGTCATTCCAAACCGCGGATCAACCCGGCGCACATCAGGATCGACGCCCTTCTGAATCGAAAACCCCGGGGTTTATCGCCCCGGGGTTTTGCTCGAATGTCCAGTGGATCAGATGTTGCCGGCGATCCAGTCTTTCAGTTTGCTCTTGGGCATCGCCCCGACCTGGGTCGCGGCCGGCTTGCCGTCCTTGAACAGGATCAGCGTCGGGATACCGCGCACCGCGAACTGGTTCGGCGACATCGGGTTGTTGTCGATATCGACCTTCGCGACCGTCAGCTTGCCCTTCAGCTCGCCCGCGATCTCTTCCAGCGCCGGCCCGATCATCTTGCAAGGGCCGCACCACTCTGCCCAGAAATCGACCAGCACCGGGCCGCTCTTGCTGGCCTCGACGACATCGGTGACGAAGCTCTTATCCGTTACGGCTACCGTGTTCGCGCTCATGTTACGCCCATCCTTGGATTTCAGTTGTGGAGAAAGTGGGACTGCCGGGCACCCCGGTCAAGCGGCGAGTACCGCATGGCCGGGTTCGTGCGAATCGAGGCTCTCGTCCGGCAGGATCGCCACCCGAGCTTCCCGGGTCCAGATCAGCGCGCATATCACACGACGCCCGGGGAAAATCGCCCGCAGCAACGCCCGATACGACGCCATCTGGCGCAGATACATGGCCGGCGTATCCTCCACCCGAACCGGCGCCCGGCGGTTGGTCTTGAAGTCGGCGACCAGCACCCGATCCGGCAGCACGACCAGCCGGTCCACCATTCCGCCGATCACCGTATTCGCCACCACCCCCGTCAACGGCACCTCCGCCCGGCTGTCCTCCGCGAACAGCGGCGCCAGATCGGGGTGCGCCATCACCGCCAGAACCTCGTCCGTCATCCAGACCGCCTCGCCATTCGGCAGGCCGTTGCCCGGCCGGTCCAGGAACCGAATCGCCGCCTCCCGCCGCCCGTCCGGCGCCAGATCCGGCAGATGCTGCAACAGCGCGTGGATCAACTGGCCGCGCCGGAACCGGTTCCCGCCGGCATCCCGTTCCGCCAGCGGCGAGTCGGCGGCCGGCACGGGACCCAGATCGACTCCGTCCGGCCGGCTGGGCGCGAGCGGAACCGGCCGCGGCGGCTCCGGCGGCGGCGGATGCGGCACCCAAGCGGGCGCGGATCCGACCCAGGCTGGCAGCACCTCGGTTTCCCGGGCGCCGGCGGCCTTGTCTGCCACCACCGGAGGGATGGATTGCGGCACGCTCAACCGCAGCAGCTCGCCGCCCCACGGCCCGAACGGCGCCCGATCCGCCCCCAGGGCCACGAATCCGCGCCAGACCAGGCTGTGCCAGCATTCCTCCTTGGGCTGGTTCTTGCCGCTCCAGCCGCACACCAGCAGCCGATCCTCCGCCCGGGTCAGCGCGACATACAGCAGCCGGTTATGCTCCTCCATCTGCCGCTGCCGCTCCGCCGCGCGCAACCGGTCCAGGACCTCGCAGCGGAAGGCCGCGCGCGGTGCCCACAGCGGCACGTCGATCCCGGTGGCCTCGTCCCTCGTCCAGACAACCGTATTGTCGTCCTTCGGCAGGGCAGAGGTATCCGGCACGATCACGAGCGGCGCCTGCAACCCCTTGGCGCCATGCACCGTCATGATCCGCACCAGATTGCCCGCCGCCTCGGCTTCCCGCTTCACCTCGGCGCCGGAGTTCCGCAGCCAGTGCAGGAACCCCTGCAAAGAAGGCGGATGACGGCCGGCATAGGTCAGGGCCGCGTTCAGCAGCTCATCCACCGGCTCCGCCGCTTCCGGCCCCAACCGGGCGAACAGGCGGGCGCGGCCACCGAGCGGGCCGAGGGCTTCGGCGAACAGGGCGTACGGGGACACGTAATCGACCCGGGCCAGCAAGGCCGCGAAGAAATCCGCCGCCGCCCGCCAGTCCGCACGCTCGCCGGCCCGTGCGCGCAGGGTCTCCCACAAGGAGCCTTCCCGTTCGATCGCCAGCTCCATCAGCGAATCGTCGGACAGGCCGCCCAGCGGACTGGTCAGCAGGCACCCGAACGTCAGGTCGTCCGAGGGCAACAGCAGCGAGTCGGCCAGCGCGATCAGGTCCTGCACTGCCGGCTGGTTGGTCAGCGTCAGCCGATCCATCCCCGCCACCGGCACGCCCTTCGCCTTTAGTTCGCGCACCAGCGCCCGGCTGAAATCGTCCCGCCGCCGCACCAGGATCAGCACATCCCCCGGCGTCAACGGCCGCGCTCGGCTGTCCAGCATGACAGACCCGTCAGTCTGATCGCGTATCCACCCGGCTAAGGTGCTGGCCAGCAACTCGCGGGCCGAGGTCTGCCCCTGGTTATGATCCGGCACGGTCCAAGGCTCATGCGGCGGCGGTTCTGGCGGCGGCGCCAGCGGCCAGATTTCGATCTGCCCCGCATGCCCGGCGCGATCCGCGTAATGGGTCAGCGTCTCGTCCGCGCCCACGACTCCGGGACGGGCCAGGGGGTCGGTGAACACCGCATCGACCAGCGCCAGCACCGGCGCGGTGGAGCGGAACGACACGTCCAGCCCGACATCCTTGAACGATTGCCCGGACGCCCGGACCCGGCGGGCGAGTTCGTCCCGGGAACGGTCGAACTCCACCGTATCGGCGCCCTGGAACGAGTAGATAGACTGCTTGCGGTCGCCTACGGCGAACACCGTGCGGGTGCGATCTTGCGCGCCCGCTCCGGCGAAGAACTCCGCCGTCAGGGAGTGGGCGATACGCCATTGCTGCGGCGCGGTGTCCTGCACCTCATCGAGCAGCATGTGGTCCAGTCCACCGTCCAGCTTGTACAGCACCCACGCCGCCCCGGGATCGACCAGTAGATCGGAGGTGCGGCCGATCAGGTCCTCGTAATCCAGCAGCCCGGCTTCGTCCTTGCGGCGGGCATAACCGCCGACGACCGGCCCCGCCAACAGCGCCAGCGCGCCGGAGATCGCCGCGAGTTGGACGGCTTTGCGGCCATCCTCGATCTTCTGGATGCGGTCGATTTCCTCCAGGTAGCGATCCAGTATGCCGCTCTGCCCGACCAGCCTGGCGCCAACCAGGGTAGAGTCCGCCTTGGGTTTACCGTCCTTCCTCTGAAACAAGGCGCACCAGTCCGCCCATGTTTCGCGCCGCCGGTCGGCAGGCTGGGCAAGCCAGTCCAGCATCGCCTCCGCGTTGGCCGCGGCCGTCGCCGGACCACCCGCCTGAACGCGCATGGCGGCGTCCCGCAGCGCCGCTTCACCCAGCCACGCAACCGCCCCCGTCAGCAGTGCAGCCTCGTCCGGGGCGGTAACCCCCAGCACGCGGCGTTGCGCGCGTTCCAGGTCCTCGCCCAGTTGCAGGGCGGCCGCCAGTTGCTTGCGGTCGCGCTGCAACGTCTTGACGTGCTTGCCGAACTCAGCCGCCGTGGCTTGACCCGCCAGCAGCCGCAGGGCACCCAGCATACCGGCGGCTTCCGCGTTGGCCAGCATGTCCTCGCGCGCCTCGGTCAGCGCGTCCTCGGCGTCGTTGTCATCCACCAGTTGAAAGTGCGGAGAGATCGCCGCCTCCAGCGGGAAGCGCCGCAGCAGCGATTGACTGAAGGCATGGATGGTGCCGATTCGCATCCCGCCCGGCAGGTCCAGCACGCGGGCGAACAACGACCGTGCGGCCTGACAGGCGCCGTCGGTCGGTTCCACCTTCAGCCGGATCAGGTCCGCCTTCAGCGCGTCCGCCGGCATCGTCACCCAGCGTCCCAGGGTCTTTTGCAGGCGCAACGCCATCTCGGCGGCGGCTGCCTTGGTGAAGGTCAGGCACTGAATCCGCTCCGGCGCCGCGCCGGTCAGCATCAGCCGCAGCAGCCGGTCGGTCAGCAGCTTGGTCTTGCCCGACCCGGCCGAGGCCGCCACGAACGCCGACACCGCTGGATCGGACGCCACCATCTGCTCGCGGTTGGCGCGGTCCCTGGCGGATTCGGTGTGGGTCAGGTCACTCATCCTCATCGCCCGAGGACGACCATTCGGCGACCCTGGCCAGTTGTTCATAATCCGGGAAGCGCAACGCCTTATCCGGGTAAGGGCGGGAGAGATACGCCTTGTCCGGATCGTCGAACGTGTCGATCAGGTCGCACAGCCGGTCGCGGGCGGACTCGATTGCCGCCGCCATCTCGGCCGGCGCCTTGTCGTACAGCGCCGTCACCTTGCCCGGATCGCCGCCGCCGCCGGATAGATGCCAGTACACAAGCGCATCGGTTGCACCGGTCAGATCGGCGCCGAACCCGCCCATCGCGGCCATCGCCGCTTCCAGCGGCAGTTGCGGTGCCAGCCCGTCCGCGACCGCCTTCTTGGTCGGCGGTGTACCGGTCTTGTAGTCCAGGATCGCCAGCGCCCCATCCGCATAGCGTTCGATGCGGTCGGCCTGACCGGTCAGCCGGAACGCGCCGCCGGGCCGCACGAACTCCACCGCGCCCTTTCGCTCCGCCACGATTGCTACGGGCGCCCGCACCGCGCGCCGGTTGGTTTCCGTCTCGGCGACCCAATCGGCGATGCGCTCCAGCCGAGGCGCCCACCAGGCGCGCAACGCGTCCCGCAGGTTCGCTGCCCCGATGGCCTGGTTCATCGCCGCCCGCAGTTCCCGGGCGGCATCGGACGGCCAACCGGTCCCGTGCTTTTCCAGAAACCGCCGCATCCCGTCATGCACCAGCATGCCGTAATCGGCGGCGTCGGCGGCTTCCTCCAGCGGCTTCAGCACTGGCAGCTTCAGGATGTATTGGGCATGGATAGCGTATGGATCGCGCAGCCATTTCTCGATCGCGGTCACGCTCAGGCGCCGGGGCCGCAGCCGGACAGGCGGGCGGGGGCGAGGCGGTCGAACCGGTTGCGGCGCACCGGCCGGCAGGTCGGTCGCTTCGGCCCAGGCGACGGCGGGGTTGGTTGGCAGCGCCTGATCCCGGCCTTCCAGGAACATATCCAACCGAGCCAGCCAACGGGCCGGGACGGCGGGGGCGTTGTCGCGCCGTTGCGGGCAGGACAGCACCACGCGGGGCGCCGAACAGCAGGCCGCCAGGAAGTCGTGCGCGGCCTGCCCGACGACTTCCTCGGGCGACGGCAGTCCGACGCGGGTTCGCATCGGGCGGGACAGCCATGGGCCGGGCTCCACCGCCGGCGGCCAGACGGTTTCGGCCAAACTGGCCAGCACGATGGTATCGACCGATTGCAGCCGGGCTTCCAGCAAGCCCCAGATGAAGATGCGCGGGTGCTCGGCACCGCCGCGGCCGCGCAATGCCCGGCGGCTGCGGACCACCGAACCCTCCATTACCGCGTCCAGCAGGCCGGGCAGGTCGCCGCGCCGCAGGTCGGGCATGATGGCGATGGCCTCGCGCAGTTCGGCCAGCATCGTGGCCAGCGCCTCGCCCTCCTCCGCCGCCCAAAGCCGCGCCGGCCCGGCGGCTTCGTCGGTCGCGGCGAGCCGTTCGGCGGCCTCGATCAACGCGCCCAGCGCCTGAACCGGCGGGATCGACATGGCGGAGTGGAAGCGCAGCGCCGGTTCCAGGCAGGATTCCAGCCGCGCCAGAAACGCCATGGAGGGCGCATCGCCCTCGGCCGCCTGCCGCAAACCGGCGATCCCGTGCGCCGGACGCGGGCCGCGCAGGCCCGTCTTCTCCAACCGCCGTGCGGCATCGCGGCAGGCATGGCCGGTCATCCCCGCGCCGGCCAACGGGTGTTTCAGCAACGCCAGCAGCGGGACCGGCGCCAGTTCGTCGGCAACCGCGCGCACCAGCAGGCGCAGGAACACGGCCGGCGG
Organism: Pseudomonadota bacterium; assembly: GCA_021807975.1. Taxonomy (GTDB): domain Bacteria; phylum Pseudomonadota; class Alphaproteobacteria; order Acetobacterales; family Acetobacteraceae; genus Rhodopila. Next base: position 12,621 of record JAKBCJ010000045.1, read on the forward strand.
CGAGTCGGCCAGCTTCTCGCCGGCGCTGTCGTCGGCCACGATGCCGAAGCGCAGCAGCGCGGCAGCCACGCGGCCAGCCAGATCGCGGTCGGGCGTCACCAAGGCCGCCCGGGCGCCGGGGGTTTCCAGCGCCTGACGCAGCACCAGGGCGATGGCCTGCGCCTCTTGCTGCGGGTCGGCCGCTTTCAGCCGCGACAACCCGTCCAGCGGCACCGGACCGCGATCCATCCAGTCATTCAGCGCCCCCGCCGGCAGCAGGGCGCGCGACAGCGTCCGGAACCGGTCCGGCGGAACATGGGCCGGCGCATCGGCGTCCCACGGCCTGACATCCTCACGGGTCGCATCCAGGTCGGTCAGCAACCGGGCAAGGCCGGCCTGGGCGTGGGAGGGTTCCAGATCCGCCCATGCCTCGGCGTCCATACCAAGGTCCAGTTGCGGCAGTACCACCTGTCCGGTGGGCATCCGAGCGACGACGCGCAGCAGGTGGGCGACGGCGGGAATGCCGGCGGTGGTGCCGGCGATCAGAACCGGCTCCGGCGACGGAGTGTCTTCCCAGACGCTGGCCTGGGCCTCCAGCAGGGCGACCTGCCGCGCGGCGGGGTTCATCACGCCGTTGTCGGCCAGCCAGGCAGGCCAGGCGGCGGTCACGATATGCAGGAAGTTCAGCGTCTGCGCCCAGTGGGCCGCGAACGCCGGATCGGCCGCGTCCGGCAGGCGCTGTGCCAGGTCGATGCCCGCGCGTTCGGCCTCATCCATCAAACCGGCCAGTTCCCGCGCCAGTTGCCATGCTCGGTCGGCGGTCCCGGGCGCCCCGCCCTTGCCGCCCATCGCCAGGATCAACCTGGACAGCGCGGCCAGCCGCTGCATCGGCTCCACCGCCGGCGGCAAGTCCAGCGCGCCGGCCAGGGAAAGGGGCATTTCATCCAGCGCCCCCAGCGCGGTAATGCGGGGCAGCAGCATCGGCTGTCCATCCCGCACCCGCAGGAATGCCTCCGCCAGCGATCGGGCCGACCGGCGGGTGGGCAGCAGGATCAGCCCGCGGCTGACGGTCAGCGGGTCATCGCCGCGCGCCAGCCAGCCGCGCGCCACCGCCTCCAGAAACGGAACCTCGGGCGGGACGGTGAAAAGGTTCAGCGCCACGGCCAGCGCGCGTCGCCGGTAATGCGGGCCTCCAGGATCTGTTCGGCTTCCGCCAGGTCAGGCGGGGTCGAGAGGTGAAACCACATCCCGTCATGCACCACCGCGCGCAGGCGGCCGGCGGCCAGGGCGTTATCCCAGGCCTTGTTCATGCTGAACGCCCCTTCCGGCATGCCAGCCAGCAGACGGGGGTGGATCAACTGGACGCCGGCGTAGATATAGGGCGCGACCTCCCGCTCCTTCCGGCGGCGCGGCACACCCCACTTGTCCAGCATGAAGTCGCCGTAGCCGACATCGGCGTGAACATGCGAGGTCCGGTGGACCAGCAGAACGCCGTCCACCGCATCGTCGAACGCCGCCGCCAGCCGTGTGAGGGCGGAGATCGGGCCGTTGAGCCAGAACGCATCCCCGTTCACCACGAAGAACGGATCGGCGCCCAGCACGGCCAGCGCGGCTTTGACGCCGCCGCCGGTTTCCAGCAGGTGTTCCTCGCGCAGCAGCACGGTGCGCGGCGGCGCGGGACGTCGGGCCAGATGCGCCGCCACCGCGTCGGCCTGCCAGTGGGCGTTGACCGCGACGGTTCGCACCCCGGCGTCCACCAGATGATCCATCGCATGATCCAACAGGGTGCGCCCGCCCAGCGGCAGCAGCGGCTTGGCGGTGTTGTCGGTCAGCGGCCGCATGCGGGTGGCCAGACCGGCGGCCAGAACCATGGCGGAGTGCGGGGATACGGTCATGGTTTCGGTTCCAGTTCAGGCGGGTTGCCGCGCGAAGCCAGCGGTATCCACCGGTCCAGGGCGGCATCCAGCGGCGCGGCGGCTGGTTCGGCCAACGCCCGGTGCAGCAAGCGCCACGTTCGGGGGCCATAGGTAAGGTAGTGCGGGCGGTTGTCGCGCAGGGCAAGCCGCACCCATTGGCACGCGACCCGCAGATGGCGCTGGGCGGCGCAGGCGTTGAAAGCCGCTTGGAACGCCGCCGGGTCCAGGTCCGGCCGGGCGGCGAGGTAGCGGTTGAAGGCGCGGCCTTGGATATCGCGGGGAATGTCCCGGCGGGCGTCCTGCAACAGGGAAACCAAGTCGTAGGCCGGGTGGCCGAGCGCGGCGCCTTGGAAGTCGATGACGCCTAGCCTCGTTGGGGCTATCCCGGGGGTGGCGGCACAACGCGTGGATGGCGGGCCTGCGCCCGCCATGACGATACCGGGTTCGGCTATGCCTGATGCCGACGGGGGTCGCGGGTCTGTGGCGTCCGTGGCAACGGTGTCGGCGACTTTACCCGATGCCGAGGGGGATGGCCCGAGCCGCAACAGGTTGCCGGCGAAGTAGTCGCGGTGGACGAAGGTTGTTGGGCCGTTAGCCACCGGCTTCAGCATCTCGGCCAGGGCGGCGGCGATATCGTCACGGGCGGCGGCTGGGGCCTCGGCGCCGAATTGCGCCGGCCACCACCAGTCGAACAGCGTGCCCATGGCGGTAGTCGCCATCGTCGGTGCATCCCACAGCGGCAGCCCGGCCGGCGGCGGCGCGCCCTGCATCGCCACCAGCGCATCGACGGCGGCATCGAACAGTGGTTCGGCCGGTTCACCACGATCGAGCAGCACCGACAGGAGGTCGTCGCCCAGGTCTTGTTCCAGCACCAGCCCTTGGCGCTCGTCCGCCGCGAGGATGGCGGGCACGGACACGCCGATGCCGCGCAGATGGGCGGCGATATGCAGGAACGGGCGGACATCCTCGGGCGGCGGCGCGTCCATCAGGACGGCTGGCCGGTCGCCGCGAATACGGAGGTAGCGCCGGAAGCTGGCATCCTGCGCCAGCGGTTCGGCATCGCCGGGGGAATACCCATGCCGGGCGAGGAAAAGGGCAATCAGGTCGTCGCGGTTCATGGTTCGGATGCGCCGCCCAAGGCGGCAAGACGGCCGTCCCAGCCTGACAAAGCGGCCTCCCGGGCCTCCCCGTCGCCGAGTCGCAGCGCGATTGTCAGTGCATTCCCCGGCCGGAGCGCGCCGAGGCGTTCGGGCCATTCCACCAGCACGATCGCGTCCAGCGCATCCTCCCAGTCCAGTTCGGCCAGCGAATCGGGGCCGTCGAGGCGCCACAAATCGTAATGGAAGACCTGTCCGATAGTCGTGTCGTAGATCTGCACCAGGGTAAACGACGGACTTGGCACCTCCATCGTCCCGTCGCCCGCCGCCGCCCTTAAAAAGGCCCGGGCGAGCGCGGTTTTCCCCGCCCCCAGCGGCCCTTCCAGCAGGATGCAATCCCCGGGTTTGGCCAGCGCCGCCAGACGCCGCCCCAGGGATTCGGTCGCTTGCAGGTCTGGCAACGGGAGAATCAAGGGTGCGGGCATGGGGACAATTTGAACCACGGGTGGAGTCCCATACAATACTCGGGTTTGTCGCGCATGCGCCGCATGCTACAGCACCGCCACAAACCGACACCGTGGAAGTTCGATGAACCAGCACAGCACCGCTGCCAGCACCCAGCGCTTCTTCTCCGCCCCCCTGGCGGAAACCGATCCCGAACTCGCCGCCGCGATCCGCCATGAGTTCGACCGCCAGCAGGACGGTATCGAACTGATCGCGTCGGAGAACATCGTCTCCGCCGCCGTGCTGGAAGCGCAAGGCTCAGTGCTGACCAACAAATACGCCGAGGGTTATCCCGGCCGCCGTTATTACGGCGGGTGCGTCTATGTGGATGTCGCCGAAAACCTGGCGATCGAGCGCGCCAGGCAGTTGTTCGGATGTGCGTTCGCCAATGTACAGCCGCACTCTGGCGCACAGGCCAACCAGGCGGTGTTCCTGGCGCTGGTGCAGCCGGGCGACACGGTGCTGGGCATGAGCCTCGCGGCCGGCGGGCATCTGACGCACGGCGCGGCGCCGAATCTGTCGGGCAAGTGGTTCCGCCCGGTGCAATACGGCGTGCGCAAGGACGACGGCTTGCTGGATTACGAGGAGTTGGAGCATCTCGCCCGCACCGAAAAGCCCAAGCTGATCATCGCCGGCGGGTCCGCCTATCCGCGCTTCATCGACTTCGAGCGTATCCGCAAGGTGGCGGATGAGGTCGGCGCGTATTTCATGGTCGATATGGCGCACTTCGCCGGGCTGGTGGCGGCGGGCCTGTTCCCAAGCCCGTTGACCCATGCCCATGTCGTCACCACCACGACGCACAAGACCCTGCGCGGCCCGCGTGGCGGCATGATCCTGACCAACGACCTGGAATTGGGGAAGAAGATCAACTCCGCCGTGTTCCCCGGCCTGCAGGGCGGCCCGCTGATGCACGTCATCGCCGGCAAGGCGGCAGCGTTCGGGGAGGCGTTGAAGCCTGAGTTCAAGCTGTATCAGAAGGCGGTGCAGGACAACGCCCGCGTGCTGGCCGAAACGCTGAAGCAGCAGGGCCTGGACATCGTCAGCGGCGGCACCGACAGCCACCTGATGCTGGTCGATCTGCGGCCGAAGCGCGTCACCGGAAAGGCGGCGGAAGCCAGCCTGGAACGCGCCCACATGACCGCGAACAAGAACGCGATCCCGTTCGATCCGGAAAAGCCAGCTATCACCTCCGGCGTGCGGCTGGGTTCGCCGGCCGGCACCACGCGCGGCTTCGGGACCGAGGAGTTCCGCGAAATCGGCCTGATGATCAACGAGGTGCTGGAGGGTCTGGGCCGGTCCAACGACGGCACCAACACGGCGGTCGAGCAGGCGATCGGGGCGCGGGTGAAGGCACTGTGCGCCCGTTTCCCGCTGTACGCGCACCGGTAACTTCAGATGCGCTGCCCGTTCTGCGGATTCGACGACACCCAGGTCAAGGACAGCCGCCCGACCGAGGACAACGGCGCCATCCGGCGGCGGCGGTTCTGCGGCAACTGCGGGCAGCGTTTCACCACGATCGAGCGCGTGCAGTTGCGCGAACTGACCGTGGTTAAGACCGACGGCCGGCGGGTGCCGTTCGACCGGGACAAGCTGGCGCGCTCCATCCGTGTGTCGATGCGTAAACGGCCGATCCAGGAGGAGCGGATCGAACGGATCGTCAACTCCGTGGTGCGGCAATTGGAAGCGTCCGGCGACAGCGACATCCCCAGCAAGCAGATCGGCGAACTGGTGATGGATACGCTTAAAGAACTGGACAAGGTTGCCTATGTACGGTTCGCCAGCGTTTACCGG
>JAKBCJ010000428.1 GCA_021807975.1 Pseudomonadota bacterium
GGTTCGAGACGACGGCAGGCGCCACCGCCTCCGATCCCTGGATGTTGCGGCTGATGCGCCGGACCAGACTGCTGCATTTCATCGGCGAACGGGTCGGCGAGCTGGCTGCGACGATCGGCGGCATGCGGATGTCGTTTACCGGCCGTGTCCGAAGCATGGCGTCGCCCGAATCATCCAAGGCCGTGGATGCTGTCTGGATCGCGGTTTTGCTGGCGCTCGTCAGCGTGGCAACCTGGCGGGTCGTGGTGTTCGCATCGCAGGCGATCAGTTGGGCCGATGTCGGCCAGGCGGTCGGATTGGGGCTGATCACGCTGTTAAGGGTTGTCGTATTGATGATCCTGGCCAGCATCATCTGGGTGCCGATCGGCGTTTGGCTGGGTCTGCGCCCGGTCTGGGCAAGGCGGGCGCAGCCAATCGCCCAATTTTTGGCCGCCTTCCCCGCCAACCTGCTTTTCCCGCCCTTCGTGTTGTTCATCGTCTATTTCCATCTGAGCCCCGATATCTGGCTGACGCCGCTTATGGTCCTGGGGACACAGTGGTACATCCTGTTCAACGTCGTAGCCGGCGCCGCGGCATTCCCGGGCGACTTGAAGGAAGCGGCGGCGAATTTCCGCATCGGCGGCTTGCTGTGGTGGCGGAAGGTCATCATCCCCGGCATATTCCCATATTACGTCACGGGCGCGATCACTGCCTCCGGCGGGTCATGGAACGCCGCGATCGTGGCCGAGGTGGCGTCCTGGGGCGATACCAGGCTTCAGGCGCACGGCCTGGGGGCCTATATCGCCGACGCGACCGACAAGGGCGACATGGCCCGTGTGGTTTTGGGCGTCGTGGTGATGTCCACGTTCGTCGTCCTGTTCAATCGCTTGCTGTGGCGACCCATGTATGCGTATGCGCAGCGGCGCCTCACTTTGGGCTAAGGAAAACTGGCATGGATACAGCCGTCACCACGCGCCCGTGTCTCATTAGCGTCAAGGGATGCCGCCAAGCCTATCATAAGGATGCCAGTGCCGATCTTGTGGTACTGGACGACGTCAACCTCACTCTGCACGAAGGCGAAATCGTCGCCCTGCTCGGGCGGTCCGGCTCGGGTAAGTCCACGCTGCTGCGGATCGTCTCCGGACTGCTGAAACCCACGGCCGGCGAAGTCACCTGGCGGGGCAAACCGGTCAACGGTCCAACCGAGGATGTGGCGATGGTCTTCCAAAGCTTCGCGCTGTTCCCCTGGCTGACCGTGCAGGAAAATGTCGAAATCGGCCTCGAAGCCCGCGGCGTCCATCGGTCGGAGCGAGAAAAGCGCGCCGAAACCGCCATCGATATGATCGGATTGGGCGGGTTCGAAAACGCCTACCCCAAGGAACTGTCCGGCGGTATGCGCCAGCGGGTCGGCCTCGCCCGCGCACTCGTGGTCCATCCGGACCTGCTGTTGATGGATGAACCGTTTTCGGCCCTGGACGTGCTGACCGCGGAAACCCTTCGCACCGACCTGATCGACCTGTGGATGGACGGCAAACTGCCGGTGAAGTCGGTGCTGATGGTGACGCATAACATCGAGGAAGCGGTCCTGATGTGCGACCGTATCCTGGTGTTCTCCTCCAACCCCGGCCGGGTGGCGACGGAGTTGAAAGTCCCCTTCGCGCACCCGCGGAACCGGCTGGACCCCGATTTCCGCCAGTTGGTGGATGACATCTACGGCATAATGACACGGCGCCCCCAGGCCGGACCGAAGGCGACGACGACGGCCCCGGTTTCACCGCTGGCAATGCCGCTGCACCGCGTGGGCACGAACATCATGTCCGGCCTGATGGAAACATTGGCGGCGGTGCCCTATAACGGGCGGGCGGATTTGCCGGCGCTGGCAAACTCGCTGCAATACGAGGTGGACGATCTGCTGCCGCTGGGCGAGACGCTGCAGTTGTTCAGGTTCGCGGTTCTGGAGGAAGGCGACATCCTGCTGACCGATCTGGGCCGGACCTACGTCGAAGGCGATACCGACCAGCGCAAGCGTATTTTCTCCGGAGCGCTGCGCCAGCATGTGCCGCTGGCCAACATGATCCGTCAGGTGCTGGACGAACGCTGGAACCACAGGGCATCCGCTGTGCGGTTCCGCGATGAACTGGAAGATCACATGTCCCCGGACTATGCGGCCGAAACACTGCGTACGATGATCGGCTGGGGACGGTACGCGGAGCTGTTCAGCTACGACGAGGAAGCCGAACAGTTCGGACTGGAGGACATCGAATAGCAACGATATGGGGGCATTTCGCCGGAGCCTGTCCACCAGAAAACGGCCGTCATGCAACCGCACCTGGCACGGCCGGCCTTCGTCATGACAAAGTCAACGGGCCGGGCCTGTCATCCAACTGTCATCTGGATGCAATATTCCAGTCACCGATCGCTTATAATGTCTCAACGCGCCACCGCGCACCGACTCCTCAGGAGGAATTATTATGAAGTTCGCCGTAGCGGCCGTGGCCATTGGCCTGGCCGGGTTTACTGTCGCCGCACAAGCGCAATCGATTACCGGCGCGGGTTCGACCTTCGCAGCCCCGATCTATGGCAAATGGGGCGAGGCCGCGACATCGGCTGCCGGCATTCAATTGAACTACCAGGCAGTCGGGTCCGGCGCAGGTATCAACCAGATCAACAATCGTACCGTCGATTTCGGCGCATCCGACATGCCGGTGAAGGCGGACGCGCTGGCCGCGCACAAGCTGATGCAATTCCCCACCGTGATCGGCGGCGTCGATGTCATCGTCAACATTCCCGGTATTAAGCCGAATGAGTTGAAGCTGACAGGCCCGCTGCTGGCCGACATTTACCTCGGCAAAATCGTCAAGTGGAACGACAAGGCGATTGCCGCCGTCAACCCGGGCCTGAAGCTGCCCGGGACGGCCATCGCAACCGTTCACCGCGCCGATGGGTCCGGCACGACATTCGTGTTCACTGACTACCTGAGCATGCAAAGCGCCGAATGGAAAGAAAAGGTCGGTGCGTCCACCAGCGTAAGCTGGCCGAATGGTGCCGGTGCTAAAGGCAGCGACGGGGTGGCCGCCACGGTGCGGCAGATTCCCGGCGGCATCGGCTATGACGAAAGCGCCTATGCCGAACTGAACCATCTGACCACGGCGGCGATGCGCAACGCCGACGGTAAGTTCGTCGTCCCGACGATGCAGGCATTCGCCGCCGCCGCCGCGAATGCCGACTGGTCGGCGGTCAAAAACTTCGCCATTGATCTGAACGATCAAAAAGGCGCGGAAAGCTGGCCCATCGAGTCCGCCACCTTCGTGCTGATGCCGACCGATCCGCGGGACGAGAAACAGAGTTCGGCCGTGAAGAAGTTCTTCGACTGGGGCTTTTCCCGGGGCAACGACATCGCCACCAGGCTGCTGTACATTCCGCTTCCCGCCAAAGTGCAGGATGCGATCCGCGCCGCCTGGAAGACCGTTCCAGGCAACATGTAAGTTGGCTTAATGCGCTGGCCCGGCGTGTCCGGGCCAGTTAAATAAGCGCAAAGCTCCGTCGGTTGGCCCGGACACGCCGGGCTGCGGAGACCATGAAGGGATTTCCGGCCCCGTGCAGCAAGCGGTCGTTCCAGGCGTCACGTCCGGCTCCACGGACAAATTCCGCCCCGGCGATCCGATATTCGCCGCGCTGGCCAGGGCGTCGGGCGTTTTCGTACTGCTGCTGCTGGGCAGCCTGATCATGTCGCTGCTCATTGGCGGCATCCCGGCATTCCGAAAGTTCGGCCTCGATTTTCTGGTCTCGACGACATGGAACCCGGTTAAGGAGGTTTTCGGCGCCGGCGTTTCGATCTACGGCACCGTGATGACGGCCGTGTTGTCGATGATCCTGGCAGTCCCGCTGGCATTCGGCATCGCCTTCTACCTGACCGAACTCGCACCGGCCTGGCTGAAACGCCCGGTCGGCACCGCCGTGGAGTTGTTGGCGGCGGTTCCGTCGATCATTTACGGCATGTGGGGCTTCTTCGTCATCGTCCCGCTGATGTCGCAATATGTGGAACCCACACTGATCAATCTGTTCGACGGGATCCCGATACTGGAAGATATGTTCGCCGGCCCGCCGTTCGGCACCGGCATATTCACCGCCGCCCTGATCCTGACGGTAATGGTCGTCCCATTTATCGCCGCGACCATGCGCGACGTCTTTGAAACCGTGCCGCC
>JAKBCJ010000046.1 GCA_021807975.1 Pseudomonadota bacterium
ATTCCGCCTGAGAAACGCGCTGAACGCGCTGCCGGAGTTCAAGGCGTTCCAGGTCATCGTGCTGGATTGCCCGCCGGGCCTGGGACTGCTGACGTTGAACGCGCTGGTGGCGGCCGGCGGGGTTATCGTGCCGCTGCAATGCGAGTTCTACGCGCTGGAGGGCATCAGCAACCTGATGCACACCATCGAGGCGGTACGGCGGCGTTTCAACGCGCAACTGCGGCTGTCGGGGATTCTGCTGACGATGTTCGACCGGCGCAACAGCCTTTCCGGGCTGGTGGAGAAGGATGCGCGCGATCATTTCGGCGACTGGGTGTTCGATACGACGATCCCGCGCAATATCCGCGTGTCGGAGGCTCCCAGCCATGGTCTGCCGGTGTTGATGTACGATCCGAAATCGCCGGGTGCTGTGTCCTACACAGCGTTGGGGGCGGAGCTGCTGAAGAAAGAGAAAATTGTGATTCCGGAGCACGTTAAGACGCATGGCTAGCAAACCCACGCCCCCCAGGCTCGGTCGCGGACTGGCCGCGCTTTTGGGCGATGTCTCCATGCCGCCCAGCCCGGAGCGGGGAACCACGGTTGCCGCGATTCCGATGGACCAGATCGACCCCAATCCGTTCCAGCCACGGTCGGATTTCGATCCGGCCGAGCTGGAGAGTCTGGCGGAGTCGATCCGCGTCCAGGGCGTGCTGCAGCCCATTTTGGTGCGTGCCCATCCGACGGAGCCCGAGCGTTATCAGATCGTGGCGGGGGAGCGGCGGTTTCGGGCGGCGATGCAGGCCGGGTTAAACGAAATCCCGGCGATGCAGCGGGAAATGGACGACAGCGACGCGGCGGTGATCGCGCTGGTGGAAAACCTGCAACGGCAAGATCTGAACGCGGTCGAAGAAGCCGAGGGCTATCAGCGCCTGCTGGCCGATTTCGGCTTGACGCATGAGGCCCTGGGGTATGCGGTCAGCAAGTCTCGCGCCCATATCGGCAACACGATCCGGCTGCTTCGCCTGCCCGAACCGGTGTTGAGGAGCGTGCGTTCCGGCACATTGTCCTCGGGGCATGCCCGTGCGCTGATCAACGCGCCCAATCCGGACGAACTGGCGGATCAGATTCAGAAGCGCGGGCTGTCGGTGCGTCAGACCGAGATGCTGGTGACCAAGGTGATAGCGGCGCGTGGCGCGCCCCCGCGCGTGGCCGCGCCGAAGAAGATCGACACGTCCGACCTGGAGCGGCGGGTTTCGCAGGCGCTGGGCTGCCGGGTCACGATTACCACCGCTCGGAAGGGCGGGGGCGAGGTTACTATCCAATTCCGGGATTTCCTGCAGTTGGACGAGCTGATCGACCGCCTGACGGGGAAATCTCCGGTTCAGGATTAGATCAGCTTGCCCTGTAGAAATCCCAGGGCGGGCAGGGGGCGCCAGGATCGCGGCAGCTCCGCCCGTCTGATCGGGCGCACGGAATAGGTGGGCGTTGGCTGGCGGCTGTTGCGCAGGAAGTTGGAGTAGGCGGTGACCTGCTGTTCGCGCCATGCCTGGTCGGCGAGGGCCGCGTGCCGGCTGGCAAACACCTCTGCCACGCGGGACGTCCGGCCGATCGATGCGACCACCGCCCAAAGCGTGTCGTCGCGGTAGTTGGCGATGCTGACCGGTTCCACCATAACCTGAAAGCTGACTTTCCCGGGGCGGGAAGGCAAGACCCTTTCGTGCGAGTCGGCAAATCCCGGGCGGCGCCCTCGACGCCGGCAGCGGGACGGGGGTAGCATTTCCGTAAAACCCGGAGGGAATGCCACGATGAGCGGAGAAAACTGCCTCGCCGGACTCAAGATACTGGATTTGACCCAGTTCGAGGCCGGGCCGTCCTGCACGGAAGCGTTGGCGTGGATGGGCGCCGATGTGGTGAAGATCGAGAATCCGAGGGTCGGAGACCCCGGGCGTTCGTCGGGCCGCACGGCCGGCAGCGCGGCCGATGCGCTGTACTTCCTGCAATACAATGCCAACAAGCGTTCGGTCGCCATCAACTTGAAGGACCCGCGGGGGCTGGACCTGGTCAAGGCACTGGTCAAAACCGCCGACGTGATGATCGAGAACTTTGCCCCTGGCGCGATCGAGCGGCTGGGGCTGGGGTATGAGGTTATCAAGGCGATCAATCCGGCGATCATCTACTGTCAGGTCAAGGGTTTCGGCACCGGCAGCCCGTACGAGAAGAACCTGGCGTTCGACATGATCGCCCAGGCGTGCGGCGGGCTGATGTCGATCACGGGCGAGGAAGACGGGCCGCCGTGCAAGCCCGGGGCGACGATCGGCGATACCGGCACGGGCATGCTGATGGCGGTTTCCATTCTGGGGGCCTATGTCCGGCGGCTGCGCACCGGGCAGGGCGAGCATCTTCAGGTCGCGATGCAGGATGCCATCCTGCACTACATCCGTAATGCCTTCGCCTATATGGAGCGAACCGGCGGCAAGCCGGCTCCGCGTGCCGGGGCCAGGACTGTTGGCGGCGGCAATCCGCCGATCGGGGTGTATCCCTGCAAGGGCGGCGGGGCGAACGATTATGTGTATATCTACACCAGCGCCGCCAATCCGGAACACTGGACCCGGCTGTTGAAGGTGATGGGCCGCGAGGACCTGCTGGACGATCCGCGATTTGCCACTCCGGCCGCACGCACCGACCATCGCGCGGAGGTGGACCGGATCGTGTCCGAATGGACGATCCGGCATGACAAGACCACCGCGATGGAACTGGTCGGCAGTGCCACGATCCCGGCCGGGGCGGTGCTGGATACCAGGGAACTGGCGGACGACAAGACGTTCCTGGAACGCGGGATTCGCCAGACCATGCAGCATCCGGTGGTGGGCGAGTACGTCATGAGCGGGTGGCCCGTCCGCTTTGGCGGACGTCCGCCGGAGGTGACGGCGGCGCCGCTGCTGGGCGAGCATGGGGCGGAGGTTCTGTCGGAGTGGCTGAACTACGATTCGTCCCGGATTTCGGAACTTAGAAACAACGAGGTAATTTCCTGATGACATATCAATTTTGCACGGTGCAGGACGAGGGCCGGGTGCGTATCGTCACCTTGAATCGTCCGGAGGTGCTGAACGCCCTGCATACCGATGCCAACGACGAGCTGGCCGTGGTGTGGGATGAGTTCGCGGCCCGCGACGACCTTTGGGTCGGCATCGTCACCGGGGCTGGGGAGCGCGGGTTCTGTGCGGGCAACGATTTGAAGGTGCAGGCCAGCGGGAAGCGGCGCCCCATGGGTCCGCGGGGGTTCGCCGGGATTTGCAGCCGGTTCGACCTGGACAAGCCGATGATCGCCGCGGTGAACGGGATGGCGATGGGCGGCGGGTTCGAAACCGCTCTGGCCTGCGACATCATTATCGCGGCTGAGAACGCGCTGTTTGCGTTGCCGGAGCCCAGGGTTGGGCTGATCGCCGGGGCAGGGGGCGTGCATCGGCTGCCTAGGTCGATCCCGATCAAGAAGGCCATGGGCATGATCCTGACCGGACGGCGGGTGTCTGCGCGGGAGGGTTTCGAACTGGGGTTCGTTACCGAGGTGGTGCCGGAGGGGCAGTCGCTGGCGGCGGCCAAGCGGTGGGCGGCGCTGATTCTGGAGTGCTCGCCCAAGGCGATCCGAGCGTCGAAGCAGGCGTCGTACCGGGGGTTGGATGAGCCGACGCTGGAACAGGCGATGCGCACGATCTACCCGGCGCAGCGGGAGAATATGGAGAGCGAGGATTACATCGAAGGTCCGAAGGCATTCGCTGAGAAACGTAAGCCGGACTGGCGGAACCGCTGACCGGACGGGCCGCGCCCGGGTTGGGGCGCGGCGCCTTTGCGGTGCGGGATGTGAACGGCGGGCCATGACCCGGGCGGGGCCGGTTGAGGTGGCCGGTTTTCCGGGCGAGGCCGTTGACCGACTCAGATTTGGGTATAGTCGCTGGCGTCCAGGTCGGCGATCAGCTTCGGCCCCGTCGGCTTCCAGTTCAGCTTCTCGCGGGTGATGGCGCTGGACGACGGCATATGCTGCCCGGCGAACATACTGAGCCAGCCAAAGTGCGCCGGGGATTCTTCGGGCCCGATGCTCTTTACCGGCACATTCAGCCCGCGTCCGAGAGCCTCGGCGATCGTCTTCATCGCCACGCCTTCTTCGTCCACCGCGTGGTAGATCGCGCCCGGTTCGGCCTTTTCGAACGCCAAACGGAACAGCCGGGCGGTGTCGGAAACATGGGCCGCGGGCCAGCAGTTGCTGCCATCGCCGATATAGGCCGAGACGCGCTTCTGCCGCGCCACCATGGTGAAGTAGGGGATCAAGCCCTGCTTGCGTGTGTCGTGAATCTGCGCGAGGCGGACGACCGAGGTTTTCACACCGCGCTCCGTGAGGTTCTTCACCAAGGCTTCCAAGCCCGCGCGAGGGTTCCACGGAGCGGTCGGGCTGACCTCGGTCGATGGCTTGCCATCCACGTTCGCTGCCATGGCCGTGCCCGAGGTTACAACGAACGGCCTGTCCGAACCCGGGAACATCTCGCCCAGCGCCGCGACGGCCTCTCGTTCATCCGCGGCGTTCTTTTCAAACCGGGAGAAGTCGTGGTTGAAGGCGAGGTGGATTACGCCATCCGACCTGGCTGCTCCTTTTCGGAGGCTGTCGAGATCCTCGATGTCGCCATGAAGTATTTCGGCACCGGCCGCGCGCAGCTTATCGGCGCCGGCTTCCGAACGGGTCAGGCCGAGTACCTGATGGCCTGCCTGGATTAAGTCCGGGACAAGCGCCGAACCGATGAACCCCGTTGCTCCAGTCACAAAGATGCGCATGATGATGCTTCCTCAGCGTTAGGAATGCGCCGCCGATTTGCGCCGCTGCGTGTTAGATAGACTTTGGCCTACGGACGATCTATAACCGGAAGTCCGTATTACTGGTTCAATCGTCTTGAACGATCATAACGCCGATATCCAAGGGGCCGAGACGCCGCTTATGCAGCCGGCTTTCGGATCGAATCAGCGCATGGATCCGCTGTCCGAGGTTCTTGCGCTGCTGAAACCGCGGAGCTTGTCCTCTGGCGGCTTTACGGTGCCCGGGGATCTGGCGATTTATTTCCCGAAGCATCAGGGCATCAAGTGCTACGCCATGATGGCCGGACAGTGTTGGCTGGCCGTCGAAGGCGTCGCGGAGCCCGTTCGGCTGGTAGCCGGAGACTGTTTCGTTTTGCCGCGCGGGCTGCCTTTTCGGCTCACTACGGATCTTTCGCTTGAACCGGTTCACTACGCGCTGGCTTGGGACCGCCTTCGCAAGGTCAATGAAGCGCCGGAGATCCACGAGGGCGCGCGATACATTGCCGGCGGCTTCTTCGGGTTCACCGGCAGCCATGCGGAGATGCTGCTCACCTCATTGCCGCCCGTCGTGCATATCCGGCGCGAGTCAGACCGGGCCGCGATACGCTGGTCGCTGGAGCGCCTGCGGGAAGAACTTCGCGACCCACAGCCGGGTGGCTCGCTGATTGCGCAGCAGCTTGCATACATGATGCTTATTCAGGCGTTGCGGCTATATCTGGCGGATACCACGACCGGTGGCCGCGGCTGGCTGTTTGCGCTGTCGGACAGGCATATGCGTATTGCCATCGCCAGCATGCACGGCGAGCCGGGATATCGCTGGACGCTGCACGCGCTGGCCGAACGCGTTGGGATGTCACGCTCGGTTTTTGCGTCGCGATTTCGCACGGTGGTCGGTGTGACGCCGATGGAATATCTCACGCGCTGGCGCATGCTTCTGGCTGCGGACCGCCTGCGGAACTCCGGGGAAGATATCAGCACCATTGCGCATTCGCTTGGCTACGAATCCGGGAGTGCGTTCGGTAAGGCCTTCCGTCGGGTTACGGGCTGTTCCCCGAGGCAGTATATTCGGTCCACCCTGCCGCGCGTCATGCCTGTAGCGCACGAAGCCGATGATCACGGGAGAGGGGTACCCGTTGCGGGTGTGGCTGACCGTTTGTAATGACGGGCGGTCCCATCAGGCGCACGGATATCGGACCCCGCGGGAGGTCTTGACCGGCGTGGTCACAGGCCCAAAAACAAAAAAGCGTTCGTTATTTCCTTGCGGCTGCCTGCATGGCTTCGGGTGCGGGATCATTCACGTCAAGCACGCGCTATAGGTCATCGAAAGGGCACAGCAGAGCGTGCGCGAAAGCACGCTGGAACTTCTGGCGGTCGGTCTTCGCCCCACTGATGATACCAAGGCATGCGTCCTTCTGCCATACCGCATCCCCCAACAGTCGAGCCAGTTCGAAGCGGCGGTCGTATGGCTTGGAAGTCCGCAGGGCAACGCGGGACTTCGTTTCATCACCAATTCGGGCGCCGTAGGGCAGCTTTCTCGCGGTCGCGGTGGCCGATTTCAAATCGTCCCACCGCGCCTTGAAAATATTTTCGAAGACTTCGTGCTTCAGCAGACCCCTTGGGACACCGATGACAGACCTGAGTTCTCTCGCGGCAGTTTCGGCCATTTGCCATGGACTCGCGTAGCTCGGCAGACTTCCGTCGCGCGAGAGGCTGTTTGCCAAACTCAAATCGACCTTAACTTCCGACTCACGCGTGGCTTCTATCACCAAGCTCAAGTATTGCGCGGACCTTGCTCCGGGCTGTGCATGTGCCGCTTCCTCGACGCCGTCCTCGCCAGCAACGTCGTCTAGCTTGACCAATTTATTGACGACCTCGTCAGGTGCTGCATCTGGATCGAACCCCAGACAAGCTTCCAGTCGGCGCCATGCAGCCAACTCCGGGTCCTGGCGTTCGATGGCAATTTGCTTAAGCAGGGTGTCAAGGGCTCTGCCGTCCACCATCATGGCACAGTTGCGAATAACGTCTTCGAAGAAACGATCAAATTCCGATTCGTATTCGTGCGCTGCGACCATGCCTACCTTGAAGTCAAAATAGGATTGAGGACCACCAACGCTATTCTTGCCGACGCTCCGGGCGAAGGCAATGCGGTCTCCGGCGCTGAAGATCATCACAGGAGGCCACAATGCACCGCCGCTTGCCGAGTTCAACTCATGACGCAGGCGCCAGTCCACCGAGGGGAACCTGAAGTCCCTGATCGTTTCCCAGCGCAGCCGCCACCAATTGTCTGCCAGCCAAAGCGCTAAGCCAGTGGAAGAAGCCCGGAAGTAATCCCGTACCGTTTGCTTTTCGGTATCCACAATTCTTGAAATGACTCTCTTTCCCACACGCAGTGAGATATTTGCCGTGTCGTCGCTACCCTCCGAAAAATCGGCGGAAAATTGGAAGTATCTGGAAGCAGTCATTTGTAGAAGGTCTCCGCTGCTGCAATGGCAGCTCGGGTTATCGGATCTTGATCTATCGGAAATTCACCTTCTGCGAAAGCGATCTCCCTAGCTCTGAGTAAAACATGTCTCGCGAAAGCGTCTCCCGGAAGTAGGGGATAGCCGTGACACCGGGCCTGGCCGGAGTTGGTCATTCGGAGTTCGAAGATCCAGCCACTCTGGTCGATCGTCCAGAGCAACCTCGGGGCATTCCCGTCATTTTGCTCCGACCAAAGTCCGAGCATCGCTCCGCGTCTGAGAAGATCGGGAATTCGGATGCAGTCGTTCTTACCGAAGTTGGCATGCGCGTCGCGGTCACCACTATCATCAACCGCGCAAGGATCGCGGCCAGGGCGGCCCCGGCGCGCCGCTCCCCGGCACATCGCCGTCTCGGCGGTGCTTGTTCCGGCTGTCCGCGCACTAGCCGCCGAGGCGCGGATGACCGCAATAAACGCGTCCATGACGGTGAGAGGCCGGCGGGCTCCGTCCAACGCCTAACGGGCGTTCGGCCAGTGCCGGTCCGGCCTGTTCCGGCTGCGAATAAGTCGCACCGCGGGCTTGGATTTCGACGGCGATTTTCCGCCGGAGGCGACGGATTTTGTGATTGACCCGGGCCGCGCGAGGGCTATATGGCGACTTCAGGATGATCGGGCGAAATACCGCCCGGTTGCCCTGTCCGCTCCGGTTTCCGCCGGATTGTTCGAACCAGCATCAGGAACCTCATGAACCCCCGATCTACCAGCCAACCCAAGGAATACCACAGTAGGCGCTCTCCGCCTGCCGTGATCGTTCTGTCGGGTTGGATCGCCGCCCGGGTCATGTCTGTTTCCGTTCCGCCCAACGCGCCGAGGCGCCAGGGCTAAGCGGTCAGGCTCTCCCGGGTTCAAGCAACCACTTGAACCAAAGGAGAGGGCCATGACCGCCTTTCTCATCCCCGACGTTCTGCGCGCGCACGCCGCGGCCGCGCCATTCTGGACCAACGACCGGGCGCCGTGGCTCCCGCGTCTGACCGCGTGCTGGCTCCTGAACCCGCAGGGCCGGCTGGTTTGCCATTGGAAAACCGACACCGCCGACCCTTCCGTCCGATAGGCCCTACCTCGACGCCCCGCCTCGCCAGCCTTCGGAGACTACCGCATGTCCGACACGACCTTTACCCCGGTGCCCCGCGCCGCCGTACTCGATGCCGCCCATATCGGCGACATCCAGGGCGCGCTCGGCACCATCCGTTTGGGTGATCACGGCCACCGCCGCGGCCTGAAAGCCAAACTGTCCACGCTGATGGCCATCGTCGGACCCGGCCTGATCGTCATGATCGGCGACAACGATGCCGGTGCGTTCGGCACCTATACCCAGGCCGGGCAGAACTACGGCACCGCGCTGCTGTGGACGCTGCTGTTGCTCGTCCCGGTTCTGTACGTGAATCAAGAGATGGTGCTGCGCCTTGGCGCGGTCACCGGCGTCGGCCATGCCCGGCTGATCCTGCAACGGTTCGGCAAATTCTGGGGCGCGTTCAGCGTCATCGACCTGTTCATCCTGAATGGGCTGACCATTGTCACCGAATTCATCGGCATCAGCCTCGCGCTTGGCTATCTCGGCGTGCCTAAGATCTGGGGCATCGCCGCCGCCGCCGGCATCATCGTCGCTGCCGCCAGCACCGGCAGCTTCCGCCGGTTCGAACGTTTCTCGCTGGTACTGTGCTGCTTCAGCCTGCTGCTGGTGCCGGTTTTCCTGATGATGCACCCGCCGCTGAATCAGATCGGCCACGACCTTGCGGTGCCGCATTTCCCGGCAGGTTCCAACGTGGCGGACGTGATGCTGCTGGTGATTGCCATCGTCGGGACCACCATCGCCCCGTGGCAACTGTTCTTCCAGCAGAGCTACGTCATCGACAAGCGCATCACTCCACGCTTCATGGCCTATGAGAAAGCCGACCTGATCATCGGCATCGTCGTCGTCCTGATCGGCGCGATCGCGATGATGGCATTCACCGCTGCCGCTTTCGCCGGCACCGCCGGTTTCGGCCAGTTTACCGACGCCGGTTCGGTCGCCGCCGGGCTGGAGGCGAGCGCCGGCCGAGCGGCCGGGGTGATGTTTGCTGTAGCGTTGCTCGATGCCAGTATCATTGGGGCGTCGGCGGTGTCGCTGTCATCCGCCTATGCGATCGGCGACGTGCTGGCGTTGCGCCACTCGCTGCACCGTAGGCCGGGGGATGCGATCGGGTTCTACATCGTCTATGCCGGGCTGATCGCTGTTGCCGCCGCGCTGGTGCTGCTGGGCAGCGACGCGCTGCTTGGCTTGCTGACCAACGCGGTGCAGACGCTGGCTGGCGTGTTGCTGCCGTCCGCCACGGTGTTCCTGCTGCTGCTGTGCAACGACAAAGACGTGCTGGGTCCCTGGGTCAACGGTAAGTGGCTGAACCTGTTTACCGGCGCGGTGATCTGGGCGCTGGTTATGCTGTCGATCATCCTGACCGCCGCGACGCTGTTTCCCGGCATGTCCGGCGAGACGATCACAGCGATCCTGGCCGGCGGCTCGCTGCTGGGTGTGTGCGGGTTTGCCGGGTTCAGCCTGTTCCGCCGGCGCGGCGCCGTTGCCGCCCCGCTGGACCGGTCGGGGCGGGCCGGTTGGCGCATGCCACCGCTCGACACGCTGCCACCCGCGCAACTCAGCCGCAGCAAGCGGTTGTGGATGGGCGTATTGCGGCTATATCTGGTTGCCGCCGTGGTCCTGGTCGCGGTGAAGGTCATCCAGATCGCGTTGGCTTGACAGGCGCCGACGAGCAAAGGCGACCGTAAAATGAGTGGTAGCGTCGTCATTCTGGCGCTGGCGGGGCACGTTGTCCTCATGCTCTGGGGCATGCGGATGGTGCAGAACGGTGTCGAGCGCGCGTTCGGCTCCAATCTGCGCCGTGTGCTCGGCCGGGCGTTGCGGAACCGTCTGGTGGCGATGCTCGCTGGAACCGGCGTAACGATGCTGCTGCAAAGCAGTACTGCCACGGCAATGATGGTCACGTCTTTCGCCGCGCGCGGCGCCGTTGGCCTGGTGCCGGCGTTGGCGGTCATGCTCGGTGCCAATGTCGGTACCGCGCTGATCGTCAAGGCGCTGTCATTCGATGTGTCGTCTGTGTCGCCCCTGTTGCTGATCGCGGGATATGCGATGTTCAAGCGCAGTCCCAAGGGACGGTTTCGCGACCTCGGGCGTGTCGGCATCGGCCTGGGGCTGATGCTGATGGCGTTGCACGGCCTGGTGGAGACGATCCAGCCCATCGGCAACGCGCCGGTGCTTGGCGAAATCCTGTCGGTGTTTACCCGCGACCCGATTCTCGACGTTCTTCTCGCGGCGGGGCTGACGTTCGCGGCCCATTCCAGCGTGGCGGTCATGCTGCTGTTGACCGGACTGACGGCGGGCAATGTCATCACGCCGATGGCGGCGGTTGCGCTGGTGCTGGGCGCCAATCTCGGCGGCGCTCTGCCCCCTGTGCTGGAGACCGATGCGACCAACCCATCGAACCGGCGGGTGCCCGTGGGCAACCTGATGTTCCGAGCGCTGGGCTGTGTCGCGGTCTTGCCGTTCGCCCAGCCTGTGGCGGAGTATCTTTGGCGGTGGGATCCAGATCCGGCGTCGGCGATCACCATCTTCCACCTTGCGTTCAATCTGGTGCTGGCGGTTGCCTGCGTCGGTACGCTCGGACCCGCCGGCGCGCTGCTGACCCGGATGTTCCCGGAGAAGCTGAAGCTTCAGGCGGACGTGATCCGCCCGCTGTTTCTCGATCCCGCGGCGCTGGATACACCGTATCTGGCGCTTTCCAACGCCGCGCGGGAAATCTTGCGCATGGGCGATCTGGTGGACGCATTGCTGCGCCTGGTTCCCGCCGCGATGGTTCGCCAGGACAAGGCGGTGGCGGAGCAGGCGACCCGCCTGGGAAGGGAACTCGATACGCTGCACGAGGCGGTCAAGGCCTATCTGGCGCGCCTGGATCGCGGCGATCTGACCGAACGCGATGGAATCCGGCTGTCGGATATCATCGAGTTCGCGGTCAATCTGGGGCATGCGGGCGACATCCTGGAGCGCCGGATCGCGCGGGCCGCGGCGAAACAGGACGGTGTGGCCATCGCGGCCGACCGCGACGCGATCCTGCGGATTCACGCACAGGTCAGTGGGGAGCTGAAGCTCGCGCTGTCCACGATGATGACCGAGGACAGCCGTTCCGCGCGCGAACTGGTGGACACGAAGCGCGCGGTGAATGAAGCCGAACGCTCGGCCACACGCGACCATCTGGCCCGGCTGGGCGGCAGGGATGGGGCAGGGCTGGATGGCAGCAGCGCGGTGCTGGCGATGCTGCGCGACCTGAAGCTGGTCAATTCGCACCTCGCCAGCATCGGCTACGCGGTCAAGGAACCGGACTCCCACTCCGATCGGGGCGGCGCGGCAGTGATGGAAATCGGTTAGGGCGCGACAGGCGCGCCGACCAGCGCGCCGACGCCAGCGGTCACCGCCATGGCCAGGGCTGCTTGCAACGGCCGGGCGGCGTGGGTGTCGCTGATGCCGATTTCGTCCCGGGCATGGGCGCCCAAGGCGTCCCGGGCTATGAGTTGTTTCGCGACCTCCTTCGCCAATCCGGGTTCCAGGCCGCGTTCCACATAGATCGCGGCGAGTTCGGCGTATTCGTAGTCCAGATTGGTCTCCAGTCCTTTCCGCTCCAGCTCCAGGTCGGCGTTCTCGGTGTCGGACTGAGAGCTGACCGAGACATATTCGCCGGCCGCCATGCCCATTGAGCCGGCGACCAGCCCGGCGATGCCGGCGATCAGGATGCTGGCATGATCCGCGTTCGAGGACGCGACCCCAATGAGCAGGCTGGCGGTCGAAAGAATACCGTCATTCGCGCCCAGCACGGCGGCGCGCAGCCAGCCCGAGCGGTGGGAGCGATGGTAACTGACGTGGGGCATGACATGCTCAAAGAGGTTGCGGCGGCGGTTTGGCAGGCTGGCGGGGGCGCGACAAGACAGGCCCGGGGTATTGGTCCGCTGCGCGGGACGCAGGGTAGGCCGGTGTTACAACCCGCCCTGGCGTTCCCGCTGCCGCTCCCGCACCTGATCGTCCGTCAGGCGGGCGTCATAGATCGACCGTGGCTCGATGGTGCGGGCGATCAGGGTGGCGGTCACCACGATGATCAGCAGCGGCAGGATCGCGGCGCGGGCATAGCCGGTCAGCTCCATCATCAGCACCACGGCCGAGATCGGGCCTTGGGTGGACGCGGCCAGCATCGCGGCGGCGCCCAGCAGGGCGAACAGCCCGGGCGGAATACCGGGGAATGCCCATCCCCATGGCAATCCCAGCGCGCCGCCCAACAGCGCCCCCAGCGCCAGGCTTGGGGTGAACAGCCCGCCCGGCGCGCCGCTGCCAAGGCATAACACGGTCGCGGCCGGGCGCAGGAACGCCAGCGCCAGCAGCAGGGGGACTGAAACCTGTCCGGTGAAGGCCAACGCCGCGATGTCGCGTCCGTTTCCGAGTAATTGGGGCAACTGGATGGACGCCGCCCCGACGATCGTCAGGGCGATCAGGGGTGCCAGCAGCCGCCGCCAGCCGGCGGGCTTGTGCCGGTCGGCGCGGGCCACCGACCGGACGTAGACGACGGACACCAAACCGATGGCCAGGCCGGCGGGCACCGCCCAGGCGGCGCTGGAAATGCCCCCGTGAAACGCCGGAATTTGGTATGTCGGCGTGTCGGGCAGGAATGCCCAGGATACCCCGGTGGCGGTCAGCGTGGTCACCAATGCCGGCAGGACGAAGCGCAAGGCCAGCGCGCCGCGCAGCACTTCCAGCGAAAACAGCGCGCCGCCCAGGGGGACTCCGTATGCCGCGGCCATGCCGGCGCCGGCCCCGCAGGCGACCAGCAGGCGCCGCTGGTCGTCGGACAGGCGCATGCGGTCGGACATGGTATCGGCCAGGACGGCGCCGGCTTGTTTGGGTGCGCCCTCTCGCCCCAGGGACGCGCCCATGCCGACGATCAGGATCGACAGCAGGGCGCTGCCCAGCGTCCGCAGTTTCGGCAAGCGACCGGCGTCAAACCAGATCGCGGCGGTGATTTCGATCCCGTTGGCGCTGGACAGGCGGGTCAGCAGGATCTGGCCGGCGCCGGTCAGGACTCCCGCGCCGGCCAGTGCGGCCAGATGCTTCCACGGGGGCGCCGCGGACGCGGATTCCAGCAGGTCCAGGCCGTTCCCGCCCCAGATGACGTGTTGAGTCGCCTCCAGCAGTTTGGTCAGGGCGGCGGCGGCCAGGCCGGTGCCGATGCCGGTCAGAAGAACCGCGAACCAGAAGGCCGCCGCGTTACGCCGGGCGAGGATGGGCGGGATCATTCAGGGTGTCTCCCGGGTGTGGGGCTGCTATAGCCCGCACATGTCTGAAACCCCATATTTCTATGATGTAATCGTGCTCGGCGCCGGCGCGGCCGGGCTGATGTGCGCGATCACGGCCGGACAGCGCGGGCGGCGGGTGCTTGTTCTGGATCATGCGCCTCAGGCGGGGGCGAAAATCCTGATCAGCGGCGGCGGGCGGTGCAATTTCACCAACCTCGGTACCGTGCCGGATCGGTTCCTGTCGGATAATCCGCATTTCTGCCGGTCGGCGTTGAGCCGTTATAAGCCGGCGGATTTCGTGGCGCTGGTCCGGAAGCACGGTATTGCTTTCCACGAAAAGACCCTCGGGCAACTGTTCTGCGACGGATCGGCGCGGGAGATCGTGGCAATGCTGCTGGCGGAATGCGCGGCGGCTGGCGTGGATGTGCGGGTCAGGCATCGGGTGCTGAACGTCAGCCGGCCGGGGGCGTTTCGGGTGGAAACGGACCAGGGGGCGTTCTCCGCCGAACGGCTGGTGGTGGCGACGGGCGGGATGTCGATCCCGAAAATGGGGTCCACCGGCTTTGCCTATGAACTCGCGCGGCAGTTCGGGTTGCGGTTGACGGCGGTGCGCCCGGGGCTGGTGCCGCTGACGTTCGGCGGGGCGCTGCTGGAGACGATGGCCGGGCTGAGCGGGGTGTCGCTGGACAGCGTGGTGTCGGTTGGCAAACGGGCGTTTCGGGAGGCGGTGCTGTTCACGCACCGGGGTTTGTCGGGGCCGGCGGTGCTGCAGATCTCGTCGTACTGGCGGGAGGGGCCGGTGTCGCTGAACCTGCTGCCGGGGCGGGATGCGAGGGCGTTTCTGCTGGAACGCAAGCAGGCGCGCCCCAAGGCCGGCCTGACGGGCATTCTGGCGGAGGTCCTGCCCGCCAGATTGGCCGCGGTTCTGGCGGGGACGGTGGAGACAAGGATGGCGGATGTGCCGAACCGGGTGCTGGCGCCGTTGGCGGAGCGGTTGTCCGGCTGGACGGTGACGCCGGATGGGACAGAGGGTTTCGCGAAGGCGGAGGTGACGATGGGCGGGGTGGATACGCGCGATCTGTCGTCGCGGACGATGGAGGCGAACGACGTGCCGGGGCTGTTCTTTATCGGCGAGGCGGTGGATGTGACCGGCTGGCTGGGAGGCTACAACTTCCAGTGGGCATGGGCGAGCGGCTGGTGCGCGGGAGAGGCGGTTTAGGCCGCGGCGGCGCGTCATGCCTGTGCTGAGTGAGGTCCCGATGACGCGAGCGGCATGGCCCGCCGCGAAACACGGTACCAATGATTGCCTGTCGCCGACGCGGATCGCCGGCCTGTTGGCCGCGGCGATGCTGTTCGGCGCCGCGCCGCGGCCTGCCCGGGCGGCGGATGGGCTGGAGGTGACACTGCCGGAGGCCGGCAGTCCCAACCTGGCGCCGGCGGCCGCGGACCCGCCGGTTTCGGACCCGCCGGCTTCGTATTGGGGCGGTGCCGATCTGTTCGCTGGATGGCAAGGAGCCGCCGAACGGGCACGGGCGACGCAGCCGGAGTGGGCCAGCCCGCTGGTCACCACCAGCGGCCTGCTGGAGCAGCGGCTGCGTTTCGACGTCAGCCGGCAACATGCGGGCAATGGAACCGACAGTTCGCTGCTGGACGGCGGCAAGGGGCTGGATCTGATCGTTAACCAGACAACCGATATCCGGATCGCCGCCGCGCCGTATGTGTTTCGATCGGGCGCGGCCGGCAGCGGAGGAACGCAAATGGGCGGCATCGCGCCGCTGGCCGGGTTCGGGGACTGGCCGCTTATTCGGGTCGCGAAGCGGCTGTTCAGCAACCCGGCGTCCGATGGCGGTTACGTGGTGACGGCGCTGCTGCAAATTCTGGCCCCGTCGGGGATTGAACGGCTGACGAACAATGCGTGGCAGTACATGCCGGCGCTGGCTTTCGGCAAGGGCTGGGGGGACGTCGATATCCAGGGCACCCTGGGGGGCGTCATCCCCGCGTCGCGGGCATCGGCGATCGGCTATCAGGTGCAGAGCAGCATGGCGTTCCAATATCGTGTGGCCAGGCTGTTTTGGCCGGAGGTGGAGGTGGCCTGGACGTATTATGCCAACGGCCAGCGCGGCGGGCTCAATCAGGTCTATCTGATTCCGGGCATCGTGGTTGGCCGGTTCGTGCTGCCGAACGGGTTGAAATTCACGTTCGGGGTTGGCTATCAGGCCGCGGTCACCCCGGCTTATATCCCGAGGCCACTGACCCCGGCCTACAACCACGCCTGGCTGTTGACCACGCGGCTGAATTTTTAGCTGGTACCGGGCGATGGAACCTTCGCTACCCGGTGCGATCCCCGCCAAACGCCGCCCGTCGCGCTTCCGTCGCCAGCCGGTCTGCGCGTTCGTTCATGTCGTTGCCGTCGTGGCCGCGAACCCATTCCCAATCCACCCGGTGGATGGCCTGGGCAGCCAGGATGCGCTTCCACAGATCGATGTTCGCCACCGGATCGCCGGTCGCGCTGCGCCAGTTCTTGCGCACCCATCCGGTAACCCAGCGGGTGACGCCATTCTTCAGGTATTGGCTGTCGGTATGGATCACGACATGGCAAGGGCGCTTCAGCGACTCCAGCGCCTCGGCCGCGGCGGTCATTTCCATGCGGTTGTTGGTGGTTTCCGCCTCGGCGCCGGTCAATTCCTTGACCACGTCGCGGAAGGTCAGGATAGCCGCCCAGCCGCCGGGGCCGGGGTTCGGCTTGCAGCCGCCGTCGGTCCAGACATGCACCACTTTGTCCGGGTCGGGCGGCAGCGAGACGATGACATCGTTAAAGGCCATAGGCACGTCCGTCCGCCGCCGACAAATGGAACCGCAGGCGGCGCAGATATTCCAGCGGGTCCTTGCGGGTGACGAGCGCCCCGGGGGGCGTATTCAGCCAGTCGTACAGCCGGGTCAGCAGGAAGCGGATCGCCGCCCCCTGGCACAGCACCGGCAGCGCTGCCTGTTCCCCAGCCGACAGCGGCCGCACCGACTGATACCCGGCCAGCACCGCCCGGCTTTTTGTGATGTTGAACGAGAAATCGGCTTCGAAGCACCAAGCGTTCAGGCAAATCGCTATGTCATAGGCCAGCAGGTCGGTCGAGGCGAAATAGAAGTCGATCAGTCCGGATACTGTGTCGTCCAGGAAGAACACGTTGTCCGGAAACAAATCGGCATGAATATGGCCTGTTGGCAGTCCAGTGGGCCAGCGCGCCAGGATCGCGGCCAGTGCGGCATCCAACTGGCCGGCGAGGTCAGACTGCACGGAGTCGGCCCGGGCGCGGCACTTGTCCAGCAAAGGTGTCCAACTGGCCGGCCCCAGCGCGTTGGCACGCCCCGGGGCGTAGTCGGCACCGGCCAGATGCAACCGGGCGAGCGCGACGCCGACCGGGCCGCAATGCGACTGGCGGACCCGGCGCGGCCAGACGCCGGGCAGGAAGGTGGTGATCGCGGCATGCTTGCCGGCGAGATGGCGCAGCGCCGATCCGTCCCGCCCGCGCACCGGTTGCGGGCAGACCAGGCCGCGTTGCGCCAGATGCTCCATCAGGCCCAGGAACCAGGGCAGATCGTTCGGATCGACGCGCTTTTCGTACAGCGTCAGGATGAAGTCGCCGGCAGTTGTGCGCAGCGAGAAGTTCGAGTTCTCGACGCCTTCCGCTATGCCGCGGAACGCTACCATCGTGCCAATGTCGTAGTCGGCCAGGAAGGCGGTCAGGGCGTCGTCGGTAACGTCGGTATAGACGGCCATCGGGACTGGCCGATCAATGCGTCCAGTTTTCGACGCGGTTGTATTTGAAGTTATCGGCGTACGCCTTGGGCTTCACGCGGCGGGCCTGCGGGATTTCCAGATCGTAGTCGATGCCGTTGCGCTGGGCGTAGGCGATCGCTTCTTCCCGGGTTTCGAACGACAGCTTCACCTGTGTCTGGGTGTCGCCGCCGCCGGTCCAACCCATCAGCGGGTCGGCCGTGCGCGCCCGGGTATTTATGAATTCCAACACCCAGAGGTGAGTCTTGGCCCAACCGGACTGCATCGCGGTCTTGGGAGGCTGGAAAATGCGGGCACGCATGCAAGTCTCTCCGATTCAGTGGTCGGGGCGG
>JAKBCJ010000429.1 GCA_021807975.1 Pseudomonadota bacterium
TGAAGGTCGGGCTGCTGGACCGGTCCGGCACCATGATCGCCGGCCCGAACCGGACGGACACGCCGGCCAACCCGGCCCCCCCGACGGTGGTGGAGGCACTGGTCAATCTGGCGGCGCCGCTGGGCCATTTCGATCGTATTTCAGTCGGGTTTCCCGGCGTCGTGCGCGGTGGCCGGGTGCTGACCGCACCCAATCTTGGCACACAGGAATGGCGGAATTTCCCCTTGGCCGCCGCCTTGACCGACAAGCTCGGCAAGCCCGTGCGGATGCTGAATGACGCGGAGGTGCAGGGACTCGGCGTCATCACCGGTAAAGGCTTGGAATGTGTGATCACGCTGGGCACCGGGCTGGGGTTTGCCCTGTTCCTGAACGGTCGCCCCACGCCCCATCTGGAGTTGAGCCAGCATCCCATCCACAAGGGAAAAACCTACGACCAGTTCATCGGCGTCGCTGCGTTTAAAGAGGTTGGCCGGGCACGCTGGAACCGCCGTCTGCGGCGCGTGCTGGCCTGCATCACGACGCTGGTGGGTTTCGACACGCTGTATATTGGCGGCGGCGATGCCAAGCAGGTGGACCTTTCACTGCCGGGGAATGTCCACCTCGTTTCAAACGAGGCGGGCATCACCGGCGGCGTGAAGCTGTGGGGTCCGGCGCTGGAGCAGGAGTTTGCCTGTTTTGGAGCTGCTTCGAAATAAACAGACGGCTTGATGGAAGCGATCAGCCCTGCTTGCGCCAGCCGGTTTCGGATTGCTGCCAGTAGGTCAGCGTATGGCCCCCGGCCTTCGCGCTTTTCCATCGAGACCGAGCGGCGGCGACCGCCGCGGGATCGTTGCCATCGAACAGGTCGAACACGCGCTCGAACGCCGCC
This sequence comes from Pseudomonadota bacterium, assembly GCA_021807975.1. Taxonomy (GTDB): domain Bacteria; phylum Pseudomonadota; class Alphaproteobacteria; order Acetobacterales; family Acetobacteraceae; genus Rhodopila. The sequence continues at coordinate 869 of JAKBCJ010000429.1, forward strand.
AGCCTGTCGGTTCCGACGCCTTCGACCATGAACAGAAAGCGCGCGCCGTTCAGGGGTTCCGGCTCTGTGCTCAGCCAGATTGGTTGCAGATCGGGATCGCCGTCGGCTGCGGTGCCGTGAGGCAGCCATGCCGGTTGCGCCCACAGTTCGGTGCTGAGCGCATCCAGCCCGGCCGGCGACGGCCCCAGAACCAACGCGCGCTGCCCCGCCCCAAGCGTCCGCACCAATAGTTGCGGCAACGCCCGGGACAGCGGCGATCGGGTCAGATGGTAGAACCCGATCTCGCTCATTAGCTTTCGTAGTTGTCGGCGATGAGGCGATCCAGCAACCGCACGCCGAACGCGGTCGCGCCTTTCGGCGTGACGGGCGCGTCCTTTGTGCTCCAGGCCACGCCGGCGATATCCAGATGCGCCCAGGGCTTGCCGTTGACGAAGCGCTGGATGAACTGCGCGGCGGTGATCGACCCGCCCGGCCGGCCGGCGACGTTCTTCATGTCGGCGATGTCGGAACGGATTTGTTTATCGTAAGCCTCGTCAAGCGGCATGCGCCAGACCCGCTCCCCGGTGGCCTGGCCCGCGGCGGTTAGTTTCTGGCACAATGCGTCATCGTTACTGAACAGGCCCGCATACTCATGACCCAGGCCGACGATGATCGCACCGGTCAGCGTGGCGAGGTCGATCATGAACTTCGGATCGTATTTCTGCTGCGCGTACCACAGCACATCGGCCAGAACCAAACGCCCCTCGGCGTCGGTGTTGATCACCTCGATCGTTTGACCGGAGTAACTGGTCACCACGTCTCCGGGCCGCTGCGCGTTGCCGGACGGCATATTCTCCACAAGCCCGACCAGGCCGATTGCGTCCACCTTAGCCTTGCGGCCGGCCAGCGCGGCCATCAGGCCGATGACGGTTCCGGCACCGGCCATGTCCCACTTCATGTCTTCCATGCCGCCGGCCGGCTTGATGCTGATGCCGCCGGTGTCGAACGTCACGCCCTTGCCTACGAACACGACGGGCTTGTCCTTCAGCTTACGGGCGGTGCCGCTGGCTCCATTCCAGTGCAGGACCACCATGCGCGGTTCCTTGACGCTGCCCTGGGCCACGCCAAGCAGCGCACCGAACCCCAGCTTTCCCATTTCCTTGGGGCCGAGGATTTCGACCTTCAGACCCAGTTCGGCCAGCTTGCGGCAGCGTTCGGCCATTTCCGGCGGGTCGAGTACGTTGGGCGGCTCGCTGACCAGATCGCGGCTGATGAAAATGCCCTTGGCGGTGGCATCCAGCGGCTCCCACGCCGCCTTGGCCTTGGGGACTTCGGCGGTCAGTACCGTCAGCTTGGCCAGTTTCGGCTTGTCCTCGGGCTTTTCCTTGGTGCGATAGCGATCGAAGCGGTAACCCCGCAGGACCGCACCCAGCGCGATCTCGGCCGCCTGCCGGGCGGTCAGCGCACTGTTGGCGACGGCGACGGCGGTTTCCCGCGACAGGTTGGCAACGATGGTTCCGCCGGCTTCCTCCAGAATCTTCTGCGTGGTTTCCGCCGGTTTGCCCAGGCCGACCGCCAGCACGCGGGTCAGGTTGGCGCCCGGCGCCAGGATCGCGCAGGTCTTGCCCTTCGCACCGCTGAACTCGGCAACCTCAAATGCCCGGGTAATCGCGCCGCCGGTGGCTTCGTCGAGTTGCGCCCACAGGCCCGACGGTTTCTCGCCCTCGTGGATCAACAAGGCAAGCGCGCCGGACTTCGGCAGGGCCGGTTTGGCAAAGGCGATTTCTAACATTGGGGGGACGTCTCCGGTCGATCTGACAGTAACAGTAGGGCGGTTTGCCCGCGACTGGAAGCGTGCGTGCATGCTTTGCCACATCGGGGCAAACTCGCTATGCGCGCCATCATGACAGAGATACTTCAGGCAGACCCGGCAGGGGTGACGCGGGCGGCGGAGCTGCTGCGCGAGGGCAAGCTGGTCGCGTTCGGAACGGAAACGGTGTACGGGTTGGGCGCGGATGCGACCGACGCCGATGCGGTCGCGGCGATTTTCGTGGCGAAGGGGCGGCCGCGATTCAATCCGCTGATTTGCCATTACCCGTCGGCCGAGGCGGCGTTCCGAGATGTGGCGGCGGATGCGCGGGCGCAGGCTGTCGCGCGCGCGTTCTGGCCCGGGCCGCTGACCCTGATCCTGCCGCGCCGGCCCGGCTGCCCGGTCGCGCTGCTGACCGGGGCGGGGCTGGATACGCTGGGCGTGCGGGTGCCGGACCATCCGGTGGCGGCGATGCTTCTGCGGCAGGCGGGCAGACCGGTCGCGGCACCGTCCGCCAATCGGTCGGGGCATGTCAGCCCGACGTCGGCGGCCCATGTGCTGGATGGGCTGGATGGGCGGATCGACGCCGTGCTGGACAGCGGGCCGTGTGCGGTCGGCGTCGAATCGACAGTGCTGGACCTGAGCGGTTCGCAACCGGTTCTGCTGCGGCCGGGCGGCGTAACCCTGGAAGCCCTGGAAGCGTGTCTTGGGCCGGTACAACGGGGCGCGCCGATTGGTGACGAGGCGCTGCGCTCGCCGGGGCTGCTGGCATCGCATTATGCTCCTGACCTGCCGGTCAGACTGGATGCGGTGTCGGTGGCGGAGGACGAGGCGCTGCTGGCGTTCGGGCCGCCGCCGCCGGGCGCGCGCTGCGTGTTCCAACTGAGCGAGAGCGGCAGCACGGCCGAAGCCGCCGCCCGGCTGTTTGAAGGGCTGCGCTGGCTGGATGCGGAGGGCGCGCGGCTTGGTGCGGTTCGGATCGCCGCGATGCCGATCCCCGATACCGGTCTGGGTGCGGCGATCGAGGACCGGCTGCGGCGGGCGGCGGCGCCCCGCGGCCAAATCGGCGGGGAATAATCCGCGGCTACCGGCGCGCCAGACGGCGCGCGGTGCGCAGCAGCATCTGCCGGTCCTCGGGATCGCATTCGCGGTAGAGCCGTAGCAGCGCCAGTTCGTCGCCCTGCCGTACCTCTCCGGCAGCGCGCTTATCGTCGCCGTACATCAGGTATTCGACGTTGACATCCAGTACCGCGGCGAGGCGGGACAGATTGCCGGTGACCTGTCCGGCCCGCCCGGTTTCCCACTGCGCGACAGCACTGCGTGACACGCCGACCCGGCTGGCGAAATCGTCCTGTGTCAGGCCGCGTTCGCGGCGGACGGCCTGGATGCGGGCGCCTATGTCATGGGGTGTGCTCATGGTTGTTAGTATAAATGACGGTGGCCGCCGGTTCCAGGAAATTATTACGCCGTTGCAGGACCATAAGCCGTTGCTTCGGGTT
>JAKBCJ010000430.1 GCA_021807975.1 Pseudomonadota bacterium
CTGGCCGCCCGGGCCGATGCGGAAACGGCCTTATCCCGCACCGCTACCGCTCTGGCAACATTGCGGATCGGCTTGGCGATCTTCGATCCGCAACACCGGTTGCTGCTGGTGAACCCCGGCTTCACGGCGCTGTTGTCGCTTCCGCCGGATCGCCTGCCGGCCGGAACCAGCCTGGATGCCATGCTGGCTCTGATGGAAGCCCGCGATGAGTTCGCCGGTCCGGAGGGGATGGCGTTCGTCGCCGCCCTTCGCGGCGCGGCATCCGGACAGTCCTGGGCCGCACGCCGGCTGCGGGCAGACGGGCGGTCGATCGACATCATGGTCGATCCGCTGCCCGATGGCGGCTGCACCATCGCGGTTAACGACATCACCCCGCAAGCCAGGGCCGAGGACGAAGCCCGCCGCCGGGCACTGCTGCTGCAAATGGTGCTGGTGAATGTGCCGCACGGGATTTGCGTTTATGGCGCCGATCATCGCGTTGCGATGCTCAATGACAACTATAACAAGGTCATGGCCGGAGAGCCGCTTCAGGTGGGCGACCTGCTCTCGGACGTGATTCGCCGTCGGGCGGGGACCGGCGAATATGGCGAGGGCGACCCCGAAGTCATCATCGCCTCAAGGATGGCGTATAATATCGCCCGCCCGCAGCAGCATCGGCGGATACGGTTCGACGGTGTCCCGATCGACGTGCGCACCGCGCCGATGCCGGATGGCGGCCATATCACCGTCGTCACCGATATCTCCGAGCTGGTGCGGGCCGAGACCGAATTGCGCCGCAAAGCGGACGACATGGCGACGATGCTGGATAATATCCGGCACGGCATCATGCTGTGGGGTGCGGATCGGCGCCTGATCGCCAGCAACCGGGTCGCCGCCGATTTGCTGGACCTGCCGCCCGGGGTGCTGGTGCCCGGTCAGAGCGAGCCGGAGGTCATCGCCGCGCTGGCGGCCGGTGGCCATTTTGGGGCGGCCGGGCTTAAGGCGCGCATGGCCCGCGAACTGGTCACGATGGATCGAAGCACCCCATTCGGGCGGGAAGCGGCAACGCCTTCCGGGCGGATTTTGTTCGCGCAGTCCAATCCGGCGCCAAATGGCGGCTGGATCACCACGTTCAGCGATATCACCCAAATGCGCCTTGCCGAACGGGAACTGCGGCGCGCCAAAGACCTCGCTGAATCGGCGAACGTGGCAAAGTCGCGGTTCCTGGCGACCATGAGTCACGAACTGCGCACGCCGCTGAACGCGATCATTGGCTTTTCCGATGCCATGGCCAATGAAAACGGCGACGTGCCCGCGGCCCTGGTCGCCGAATACAGCGGCCAGATCGGCAACGCCGGCAAACAGCTACTGTCGCTGATCAATATTATCCTGGATGTCGCCCGCATCGAAAGCGGCCAGTTCGAACCCGGCGGCGAGGTTATGAAAATCTGCCACCTGATCCAGATGACCGTTCGCCAGGCCGATGCCGTGGCGCAGGAGGCGGGGGTCACGATAACCGTCCTGCTGCCCGACGATTTGCCCCCGCTGCGCGGCGACGAAAGGCAGATCGCACAGGCGCTGTCGCAACTGGTGTCGAACGCCGTGAAATTTACGCCGCCGGGCGGTGCGGTGACGATCGAAGCCGGCGTGACGCCGGAAGGCGAGATGGTGGTGATGGTTTCAGACACCGGAATCGGCATCCCAGCCGCCGATCAGGAGCGTGTGTTTGAGCCGTTTATGCAACTCGACGGATCGTTGTCGCGGCGATATCCCGGTGCCGGCCTTGGATTGTTCATCGCCCGCGCGATCGTGTCCGCCCATGGAGGCCATTTGTCGCTGACCAGCGAACCGGGGGCAGGCACCACGGCGCGCATTGTATTGCCCAAGGCTCGGATCGTCGCCGCAGCATAGGCCTGCACCGCCCGGGCACCGATCGGGAATGGGCTGGTGGTCAAAATGCCCCGGACGTACCATGTATTGAGCCGACATCAACCGAGGATCCCCGCATGAGCGCCATTGCCGCCACCGACAAACTGTTTTTCGAACGGGCGGATGCCGCGCTGGACCAGGCCGCCGCCGAACATATCGTCGGTCAGGCGTTGCGCGGCAGCGACGACGGCGAACTGTTCCTGGAATACCGCGAAAGCGAGTCGATCAGCCTGGACGACGGCAATATCAGGGGCGCCAATTTCGACTCCGGCATGGGATTCGGGCTGCGCGCGGTTGCCGGGGAGGCGACCGGCTACGCCCATTCCGGGGAGATTTCGGAAGAAGCGCTTCGCCGGGCCGCGGCGACCGTGTCGGCGATTTCCGCCGGGCACGCGGGTGTGGTGGCGGAGCCGCCGCGTGCGACCAATGCCAGATTGTATTCTGATGCCAACCCATTGCGGCTGATGGATTTTTCCGCGCGTACGTCGCTGTTGGGCGAAATCGACGCCTATGCCCGCGGCAAGGATTCGCGGGTGAAGCAAGTCATGGCATCGATCAGCGGTGAATGGCAGGCCGTGCAGATTTTGCGGCCCGACGGCACCCGGGTCGCCGATCTGCGCCCGCTGGTTCGGCTGAACGTGTCCCTGGTGGTCGAGCAGGGCGGGCGCCGCGAAACCGGCAGTCATGGCACCGGGGGCCGCTTCGCTTACGATTTCGTCACTCAGGAAAGCACTTGGCGCGGCGCGGTCGATGAGGCATTCCGCCAGGCGCTGGTCAATCTGGACAGCCGGCCGGCGCCTGCCGGGGAAATGCCGGTGGTTTTGGGCGCCGGATGGCCGGGAATTCTGCTGCACGAGGCCATCGGCCATGGCCTGGAGGGTGATTTCAACCGCAAGAAGACGTCGGCGTTCGCCGGACTGATGGGCAAGCGGATCGCGTCCCCCGGCGTTACGGTCGTTGACGACGGCACCATGCCGGATCGGCGAGGCAGCCTGACAGTGGACGACGAGGGGACGCCAACCAGCCGCACAGTCCTGATCGAGGACGGCATCCTCGTCGGCTTCCTCCAAGACCGCCTCAATGCTCGGTTGATGGGAATGCGTGCAACCGGCAACGGCCGCCGCCAATCTTACGCCCACGCCCCCATGCCGCGGATGACGAACACCGTAATGCTGGGCGGGTCCAATACGGCGGAGGAAATGATAGCGTCCGTCAAGCGCGGCCTGTACGCCGTGAATTTCGGCGGCGGGCAGGTCGATATCACCTCTGGCAAGTTCGTATTTTCGGCCAGCGAGGCGTACATGATCGAAGACGGAAAGGTCACCTATCCGGTGAAAGGGGCGACGCTGATTGGCAATGGCCCGGATTCGCTGACCAAGGTGGAGATGATCGGTAACGATATGGCCCTGGACCCCGGAATCGGGACGTGCGGCAAGAACGGACAGGGGGTGCCAGTGGGTGTCGGGCAGCCGACCTTGAAACTTTCCGGTTTGACGATCGGCGGCACCGCAGCCTGAATTAACGCTTTTTACGTTAGAAATTTCTGAGACTCGGCTGCCTAAGGGTGGCCGAGTTTATTTTTGCGCGCCGTTTGGCGAGATGCGCGGCCACGCGCCATTCCATTAATGATAATTTTATTCACAATTCGATACTAATATCGAGTATTAAAACGCGTTTGTCAAGAATATCTAAATCAAGGGGCACTATAGCCCCGAAATTATTTAGCCCCTCATAGTCCACACACCGACGATTTGACGTTAAGATAACGTCAAAAAAACGATAATAATTTCTCATTCTGTGAATGTGTCTCCATCGACGGATCGCAAAGCACTTCCTGAGCGGTTCCGGCACACCGAACGCAGTCACAGAAGGATCACGCACATGTCCGCTCTCTTCACCTCCTCCGCCCTGGTTTCCTCCATCGACGCTGGCAAAGTCCGCATGGGTGGCTTTGCCCCGGCCCTGTCCACGACCGATGCCTCCAAGGTCCGCATGGGCGGTTTCGCCCCGAGCCTGTCCACGACCGATGCCTCCAAGGTCCGCATGGGCGGCTTTGCCCCGGCCCTGTCCACGACCGATGCCTCCAAGGTCCGCATGGGTGGTTTCGCTCCGGCCCTGTCCACGACCGATGCCTCGAAGGTCCGCATGGGCGGTTTCGCCCCGAGCCTGTCCACGACCGATGCCTCCAAGGTCCGCATGGGCGGCTTCGCTCCGGCCCTGTC
>JAKBCJ010000047.1 GCA_021807975.1 Pseudomonadota bacterium
CCGCACCAGCCCCGCCACGGCGTCGGAGTTCCGGTCCATCATCGGAAAATGCGAGTTCCCGCTCATTCCGGCGGCGGGCAGATCCAGCACCTCCGCGACACACCCGGCATCGCGCAGCGCGCCCAGATACCGCTTCACCCGGGCCAGCATATCCGGCCACATCGGGTCGTTGGCAATATAGTCGCCGACCACCACCAGATGCGGCACCCCGCGCAGCACCGTCAGGTCCAGCCCGGACGGGTCGGGCGCGCCGGACGGTTCGATCCCGATCACCGCGCGCACTGTGTCTGGCGCATCCAATGCCGCGAAGAAACCGAACGCGCCGCCCTGGCTGTGGGTCATCACCACCGATGGCCCAACCTTGCGCACCAGCGCGCCATAGGCAGCCCGGGTCGGCGCATCATTGCCGCCCCAGCGCGGCACGACCTGCTTGGCGAACTGGTCGAAGAAATCCACCGGAAACAGTGTCCCCGGATAAGGAGTCCGCGTCGGGTACGAACCCGGCGGGCCGAAGCGGAATATCTCCCAACACTCCTGCTTCGATCGGAAATGCGGCTCGTCCGGGTAGATTTCGGGAAACCGTGACCAGGACGCCCGTCCTCGCTCCACCGCATCGGACACGAACACATCGTGGCCGGCGTTCAGGAACCAGGATTGCCAGCCGGGCGCGCCATCCGGCTTCGTCTCCCACGTCGCGCCGGTCATGCCGCCGCCGTGCCACATCAGCAGCGGATACCGGGCGGTGGGCGCCTTCAGCCGGACATACTGGGCGTACATCTGGCCGGTTTCGAAATCGCCGTCGGCGGAGAAAACCCGCGGCGCGGCGCCTTGCGTCAGCACCATCGGCCTGGATGGCAGGCCGGCCAGCGACACAGCATGGCCGCCGATGTGGAAACTGCCGATCTCGCGGACCTCGATCGCCATGTGCGTCCTCCTGTGTATCGCGGCACCGAACGAAGCCTCGCCCCGGCGCGCTTGACCCGAATTCGCGCGTCAACGACGCTGGGTATAATCGCGATCGAAAGGGAGCAACACCATGAACAAACTGCAAGGCAAAGTGGCCATCGTCACCGGCGCCGCCCGCGGGCTGGGCCGGGCCTATGCGCTGCGATTGGCGGGATTGGGCGCGAAAGTGGCGGTTAGCGACCTCAATCTGAAATCTTATGCGGAGTTCGAGGCCGAGGCAAAAGCCATGACCGCCGACAGCACGACGGATGAAATCCTCGCCATGGGCGGGGAGGCGATCGGCATCGAAACCGACGTGACCGATGAAGCGGCGGTCCAGGCGATGGTCAACCGGGTGGTTCAGACCTGGGGCCGCGTCGATATCCTGGTGGCCAATGCCGGCGGCGGGCGGGGGCGGCCGATGGACACCAAGGCCAGCACGCTCGATTCCGGACTGCTGCATCTGGTGACCGAAATGAACCTGTACGGAACGGTGTACTGCGTGAACGCGGTGGCGCCGGTGATGAAAGAGCAGCGGTCGGGGCGGATCGTAACGGTCAGTTCCATCGCCGGCCTTGGTCCGTCGCCGGATGGCGGCTATGCGCATTACGGTGCGGCAAAGGCGGCGATCGCGCATTACACCCGCTATCTGGCGCAGGACCTGGGGCCGTTCGGGATCAACGCCAACTGCATCGCGCCGGGCGTGATCACCACGGGCCGGATCATGGCAACGGTCGTGCCCGGCAGCATCAACGCCAACCGCGACCGGTCGGAGCAGATGGCGCTGCGCCGGCTTGGGTCGGTGGAGGACTGCGCCAAGGTGGTGGAATTCCTGGTGACGGATTTGTCCGACTACGTCTCCGGACAGGTGATCGCGATCGACGGGGGAATGGTGCGCTCCGGCTAGGGCCCGCCCGTCAAGCCGTCACCGCCGGGCTCAGGGCGCGGCCGGTCTGGTCCCGCGACCCGCCGCTTCCATGCATCCCCCCGGTCGGTTGGCGGCTAAAACATCTCCAGCGGCCCGGTGAGCGCATCGACATACTGCTCGACGGATGCCGCCATGACCGCCTTGGCATTGGCCGGAACGACCCGGTCCCACCAGCCGCCGTAGATGGCTTCGAATGGCCATGGTTTCAGCGTTTCAGCGATATGCAGGACGCGGCCGGCGTCCAGCGGTATCTGGTTCGGATAGCTGTGCATGAACGTCAGCCCCTTGTCGGGACGCACCTGCACCGTATCCCCGGTCAGAAGTACGCCATTGCCATCCGCCCCCTGCGCCCAGTGCAAGACCGAACTGCCGGGGAAATGACCGCCGCAGCGGATCAGGGTTAACCCCTCCGCCAGTTCCAGGTGATCGCCCTCCCAGAAGGTAATCACCGGATCAGACCGGGTGACGTATTTGCGATCCATGGCGTGCAGGTATACCGGGATACTGTCGAACGCATGGCTCCATTCCACCACTGACCCCAGAAAGTGCGGGTGGGAGCATGCGATCGCGGTCAGGCCGCCCAGCGCCTTGATCAGCGTGACGGTGGTGTCGTCCAGGAAGGCGATGCAGTCCCACAGGACGGTTCCGGCCGCCGCCCGTACCATCAGGGCGCGCTGCCCGATCGCGAAGCCGGGAAATGTTCCGACCCCCATCAGGCCGGCGTCCAGGCGACGGAACCCGTTGAAGTAGGTCTTCCGCATCGCCTGCAACGTGGTCCAAGCCTGACCCGCCGGATCGACGTATCGGCGGTCGTCCCCACAGATCAGGCACCCGGCCGGCGGCGCCTCGGTATGGGGATACTGGCAGCCGCAGGCGGTGCAGATGAACGCGGGCATGCGGGCACGCTCCTTCGGAAACGGTTAATGCCTTCGAACAAGGGACAGCTGCACCGCACAACCGGTTTCAGGGAGCGAACATGGCGGCGATCCTGGCGGGATCGACCTCCTCGATCCGGGCGGGCTGCCAGGCCGGCTTGCGGTCCTTGTCCACCACCATCGCCCTTACGCCCTCGGCGAAATCCGGATGCGCCATCGTGGTTTTGGTCAGTGCGAATTCCGCGTCCAGCGCGTCCCGCAGATTCAGATCGCGGCCGCGGCGCAGCGCCAGCAGCGTCCAGTACAGCGCGGACGGGGACACGAGCCGCAGCGCCTTCAGCACGTCGTGCGCCCGCGCCGACCCGTCTGCTTCCAGCCGCGCCACGATTTCCGGCACCGTCGGGGCGGAGAACCAATGGTCGATGGCGGCGCGCTGGTCCGCCAGCGAGAACGGCGGCAGCGTCTCATTGAAGGCAGCCAGGGCAGCGACGCCGTCGCGGGCCAGGGCGGCGGACAGGTCTTTCAACCGCGCGCGCGGGGTGAAATGGGTCGCCAGGCCGGCATGCACCGCGTCGGCGCCGTTGATGCGCTGGCCGGTCAGGCCCAGATACATACCCAGTTCACCCGGCAGGCGGGGCAGCAGGAAAGTGCCGCCGATGTCGGGGAAAAACCCAATAATTGTCTCCGGCATGCCGAACCCGGCATGTTCGGTGGCGACGCGGTAATGGCCATGCACCGACATGCCGATGCCGCCGCCCATGCAGATACCGTCGATCAGCGCGATATACGGCTTGGGGTAGGTCGCGATGGTCATGTTCAGGTCGTATTCCTCGGTGAAGAACCGATCGACCTCGGTGCGATCGCCGGACAACTGGCCGTCGCGCAGAAAGCGGATATCGCCGCCGGCGCAGAAGGCGCGATCGCCGGCGCCCTCGATTACCACGGCATCGACATGCGGATCGTGCCGCCAGGTTTCCAGGATCGCGGCGCAGGCGCGCAACATACCCAGGTCCAGCGCATTCAACGCCTTGGGGCGGTTCAGCACGATGCGTCCGATGCGTCCGTCGCGGCGGGTTAGAACGGTATCTTCGATGGTCATGCGGCAATGTCTCCCGGGTCGGCAGCCGTGTTACCCGGCGGATCGCGCGGTGCCAAGAGCGGCGGTTGCGCGCCCTCGACAGCATCCCCATCCAAATCGCATGATGGGTGGGGAAGCAGCGGAGGAACGGTATGCGCGTCGCGATTATCGGGCAGCAGGATTTCGGCAAGGCAACGCTGGACGCGTTCCTGGCGCGCGGCGACGATGTCGCGGCGGTGTTCTGCGCCCCGGAAAAAGGCCGCCCCGATCCGCTGCGCCTGGCCGGCGAGGCGGCGGGCATCCCGACCCACCAGTTCCCGAAACTGACCGACCCGGAGGCGCTGGAAGCGTTGCGTGCCGCCAGGGCCGATATCGCGGTGATGGCCTATGTGACCCAGTTCGTGCCGCGGGATTTCTGCGACATCCCCAAATTCGGCACGATCCAGTTCCACCCCAGCCTGCTGCCGCTGCATCGTGGCGCATCGTCCATGAGCTGGTCGATCATCCTCGGCCGTTCGGAAACCGGCTTCAGCATCTTCCGCCCGAACGACGGCCTGGACGAGGGGGCGGTGATCCTGACGCGCGCGGTGCCGATCGAACCGGAAGATACCCTCGGGAGCCTCTATTTCGGTAAAATCTTCCCAATGGGCGTCGCCGGCCTGATCGAGGTGGCCGATCTGGCCGTGGCCGGCAAGGCGCCGGCCATTGCGCAATACGAACCCAATGCGGGATACGAAGGCATCATCCGGGAAGCCGAGTCCCATATCCACTGGGCGACCCATGTGGACCAGACGTTCAATCTGATTCGCGGCTGCAATCCCGCCCCCGGGGCCTGGACGACGCACGAGGGCAGGAAGCTGTTCCTGTTCGAAAGCACCAAGCGGATCGCCCGCACATTCGGCGAGGTAAAAGGCAGGAAAATCGGCCAGGTCGTGGCGCAATCCGGTTCCAGCCTGACGATCCATGGCCAGGGCGGCTTTATTGAGGTTCACCGCGTGCGCTGGGACGGCGGCAAGAAAATCGCCGCCGCCGAAGCCGGGCTGGAGGTCGGGACCATCCTCGGCGGCTAGGATGTGGCGCTCCCGGCCGGTTTTGCCGCAATCTTGACGCACATCAAACCATTGGCCGCGGAAACGTGCCAGCGTCTCCTGGATAGTCCGTCCGGGAGATCCAACACATGCCCACATCCGAAACGCCGAGCCTGTTGAGCAGGACGTTCGACTGGATCAAGGCCCGCGCCAGCCGCGATAATGAACTGGCGTCATTGTCGCATTCCGATCTGGAACGCCTCGCGGCCGACATTGGTGTCACGGACTCCGATTTGCGCGATGTCGTCCCGACGATCGCCGACCACAGTGAGTTAATGGACCGGATGATCCGCGCCCGCGGGCTGGACCCGGTGCAACTGCGCGGCGCGCTTGCGCCCGTGATGCGCGATATGGAGGTGACGTGTGCCAGATGCGGCGATTCCCGGATCTGCAGGCGCGCACTGGCAGCCGGCACAGCGGCGCAGAGAAGCCATGAGTTTTGCGGCAATGCCAGGGTTATCGACGAACTGCTGACGCCCGCGGCCTGACACGGCCGGTCAATGGACAAAAAATGCGGCTGTGCGCGGTTAGCCGGTTTGGCATGGCAACGGATTGTGGCACACACTTGTTTTCAGAAGGGTCGTTGCTCAAACAGGCGCCGGCCTGTAGCGTCCGTCCAACCTCAGGAAGCCGGAAAACCGTCTGTTCATGTCCGTCCGCACGCTTCTGGCCGCCGTGGCGCTGCTCGCTGCCCCGGCAGCGGCCTCGCCCTTGGCCTTTGCCAGCCCTAACGATCTGACAATTGTCACGCGCGACGAGGCGGAGCAGCAGGCGATCGAGGTTGCTTATGTGCAGCCATTCACCGCGGTGACCGCGACGCCTGTTCAGCAGGCGGTTTGGGACGGCGGCATTGACATGCTGCGCACTCAGGCCAAGGCGACCGAAAACCAATGGGATCTGGTGCTGGTCGATGCCGACGAACTGTCGGTCGGGTGCGGAGAGGGGCTGTTCGAAAAACTGGACTGGTCGGCGGTCGGCGGCAAGGATCATTACGCCCCGCAGGCGGTCAGCGATTGCGGCCTGGGCGCGGTGGTCAGCACGGTTGTTCTGGCCTGGGACAAAGATAAACTGCCCGTCGCGCCATCCTGGGCGGATTTCTGGGATGTGGCCAAGTATCCCGGAAAGCGCGGGCTGCAGAAAGGCGTGCGCGGCAACCTGGAATTCGCTCTGATGGCCGACGGCGTCGCCCCCGGCGACGTTTACAAGACATTATCGACATCGGACGGTGTGGAGCGGGCGTTCCGCAAGCTCGATCAGTTGAAGCCCTATATCGAATGGTGGACCACCAAAGCCGAGGCAGCCCGGATTCTGGCCTCTGGCGATGTGCTGATGACCAGCGCCCCCAGCAGTCAGGTCGCCACAATGGCGGAGCAGGAACACAAGAATTTCGGTCTGCAGTTCACCGGCAGCCTGTCGGAGGTTGAAAGCTGGGCGATCATGAAAGGCAGCCCGTCAGCCAGGATGGCAATGCAATTCCTGTACTTCACCGGAATGCCGGCGGTGGAACAGCGGTTGCTGCGAAACAGCGGGGAGGGCGGCCTCGCGAAGGGCCTGCACGACGGTTTGGCGCCGGAACTGGCAGCGGTGTCCCCCAGCGCGCCGGCCAATATAGCGGCGGGTTTGCGGATCGATGCAGGGTTTTGGCACGATAATCTGCCAAAGCTGCGGCAGCGGTTCGATGCCTGGTTAGGACACTAGACCAAGGTTTTCAGGCACGTCCGGTACAGGTCTTCGACATGTTGGCGGTCCACCCGGGCGGTGCCATACGTGGCCACCGCCACGGCGCCCGCGGCGGTGGCGAACGCCAGGGCATTTCGATCCGACAGGCCCCGGGTAAATCCCAGCAAGAGCCCGGCCAGGAAGCTGTCGCCAGCGCCGACGGCCCCGCGTTCGTCCACCGGCATCGCCGGCGAGTGGATGATGCCGCCGGCCCCGCCGAGTACTGCACCGTCGGCGCCGAGACTGACCGCGACGTTTCGGATGTTCCCGGCGCGCAGCAGCAAGGCGATCTCCTCGTCCCGGGCACGCGGGTCCTCCAGCGGACGGCCGGCCAGAAATGTCAGTTCGCCCAGGCTTGCCTTCAGCAGGCCGATCGGCGCGGACACCGCGGCCCGCAATGCGGCCCCGGAGGTATCCAGCGCGAAGTGCAGTCCGCGCCTGGCGGTGATCGCTGCCGCCCGGGCATAAAAGTCCTCAGGCACGCCGGGCGGCAGGCTGCCGCTGGCGACGATCCAGTCCGCTTCGATGGTTTCCAGTACGCTTAAAGCCGCGACCCATTCTTCCCGCCGCACCGCCGGGCCTTCCGGCACGAACCGGTATTCCAGGCCGCTTTCGCGGTCCTGGACGTTCATGCTGATCCGGTTCCGGCCGGCGATCGGAAGGGCCTGCCACGGCACGCCGGATTCGGTCAGCAGCGTTTCCAGCAGCGTGCCGGTCGCACCACCCGTCATGACCAGCGCCAGCGTGTCCCCGCCCAGGGCGCCGATGACCCGGGCGACGTTGATTCCGCCGCCGCCCGCATCCAGTTGCTCCTCCGACGAACGTATCTTATGCGTCGGCCTCACATAGGGCGCCACGCAGGCCACATCGATGGCCGGATTCATCGTTAGTGTAACGATCCGCGGCATGTCAGCGCGCTGCCTTCGCTGTCTCGGCGTCGTTCACGATCGCGATCGTACGTAGCAGGCTGGATGGGTTCACGCTGATCGAATCGATTCCGATATCGGCCAGGAACCGGGCGACTTCGGGGTAGTTGGCGGGTGCCTCGCCGCAAATGCCGACCTTGCGGCCGTTCCGACGCCCCCCCGCCACGGCCATTCGCAGCATCTCCAACATCCCGGGGTCGCGTTCGTCGAAATCGAATGCAACGATTTCGGAATCGCGGTCCACGCCCAGCGTCAGTTGGGTCAGGTCGTTCGATCCGATGGAAAACCCATCGAACACCCCGGCGAAGGCATCTGCCTGGATCACGTTGTTGGGTATCTCGCACATGACATAGACCTCCAGCCCGTTTGCTCCGCGTGCCAGGCCGTGGCGTGACATTTCGGACAGCACGCGTTCCGCCTCCGGCACGCGGCGACAGAATGGTACCATGACAATCAGGTTGGTCATCCCCATTTCCTCGCGCACGCGCTTCAAAGCCTCGCATTCCAGGGCGAATCCCTCGGCATAGGCGGGGTGAGCGTAACGCGAGGCACCACGGAAACCCAGCATTGGGTTCGATTCCCGCGACTCGAACGTCGTGCCGCCCAGAAGTTCGGCGTATTCGTTGGTCTTGAAGTCGGACAAGCGGACAATCACCGGTTTGGGATAGAACGCCGCCGCGATCGTGCCGACGCCTTCGGCGAGGTTGCGGACGAAATACTCCCGCGGCGACACATAACCCGCGACACGTTCGAAGATCCGAACGCGTTCCCGTTCGGGGACCCGCTCCGGATGTACCAGCGCCATCGGATGAATGCCGATATGCTCGTTGATGATGAATTCCATCCGCGCCAGGCCGACGCCGGCATTCGGTATCATCGCGGTGCGGAACGCCTGGTCCGGATTGCCCAGGTTCACCATGATTTGCGTCTTCGGCATCGTCAGCGCGCCGACATCGGTCCGTGTCACCTCGAACGGAATGTCGCCCGCATACACGACGCCGTTTTCACCCCCGGCGCAGGAAATCGTGACCGGCGCGCCGGTCTGCAGGGCGATCGTGGCGTTCTCCGCGCCCACCACCGCCGGAACGCCCAGTTCGCGGGCGACGATCGCGGCATGGCAGGTGCGCCCCCCGTGATCGGTGACGATCGCGCTGGCGGTTTTGATCACCGGTTCCCAGTCCGGGCTGGTGGAGCGTGCGACCAGCACCTCGCCGGGTTTGAACGTCTTCAGGTCTTCCGCCGAACTGACCACATGGACGATTCCGGACCCCACCTTCTCGCCGACGGCTTTGCCGGTTGCCAGCACCGGACCGCTGCCCGTCAGGGCATAACTCTCCAGCATCGTCGGGGATTTGCGCGAAACCACGGTTTCGGGGCGGGCCTGCACGATGTATAGCCGCCCGGTATCGGCATCCTTGGCCCACTCGATATCCATCGGCACCGCATGGCCGGCTCTGCTGGAATAGTGCTGTTCGATCGCGACGGCATGTGCGGCGAGGGTAATGACCTCGCCATCCGTCAGGCAAAACCGCCCCTGTTTGTCCGGTGGCGTTGCCTCATCCCTGGTGGTCGATCCGATATGGCCGTCCGCCAGCACCATGGTAAGTTGCTTCCGGCCCAGTATGCGCCGCAGTACCGCCCGGTGTCCCAGCGCGAATGTCGGCTTGTGAACGAAGTATTCGTCCGGATCGACTTTGCCCTGGACGACATTCTCACCCAGTCCATAAGATCCCGTGATCAGCACGACGTCGCGGAATCCTGATTCGGTGTCGAGTGTGAAGATCACCCCGCTGGATGCCTGATCGGAGCGGACCATTTTCATCACGCCGACCGACAGGCCGACCTTGAAATGGTCGAATCCGTTGTTCACTCGGTAAACGATCGCTCGGTCGGTGAACAGCGACGCGAAACATTCGCGGCACGCCTCTACCAGGTCATCCAGGCCGGCGACATTCAGGAAGCTTTCGTGCTGGCCGGCGAAGCTGGCGGTGGGCAGATCCTCGGCGGTGGCAGAGCTGCGCACCGCGACCGCGACGTTGGCGCCGTACTCATCTTCCAGCATCCGGTAAGCACTGGCGATCCGTCCGCGCAGCTCGGGGCCGCCGGTTGCCGCATAGACCAGCCGCCGAGCCTCGGCGGCGCTGGTTGCAAGTGCCGCGACGTCGGCGATATCCAGTTTGTCCAGCAGCGCATGCAGTTTGGGTAAGGCCCCGGCGTCCTGGATCGCTTCGCGGTAGGCGCGAACCGTCAGGGCGAAGCCATTGGGCACATGGACGCCTTGGGTGCTCAGGTCACGATACATTTCTCCTAAGGATGCGTTCTTGCCGCCCGCCAGCGGCACGTCGTCCAATCGCAGATCCTTGAACCACCGAAGATAGTCGGATGGGCTCGTCATGGAATCCCCCGTCAATCTGATCTTGGACCCCAGAGACGCGCGCCGGGGGCTGGGCGCATTGACGTGAGTCAAGAATATGTTCTGTAATATTAACAGAATGCTATGTTGACGGCGATCAATGCATCCCCTCTTACTATCGGGCATTTCTAAACGGGCATTGTAATCGAGGCATTCGAATGATCAGAAGAACGTGTGCTGCTGGGGTTCTGCTGCTGGCCATCTCGATATCACCGGGCCGCGCGCAAGACCCGGACGCCGGCCATCGCCTGGCCGAAAAATGGTGTGTCAACTGCCACGTCGTCGCCTCTGGCCAGAACCGGGCTACCAGCACCGGGGCACCCAGTTTTCGCGACATTGCCGCGCAGAAGTCGATGACACCGATGGCTTTGCGGGTCTTCCTGCAAACGCCGCACGATCGGATGCCGGACCTGCACCTCTCCCACGCGGAGATCGACGACTTGTCCGCGTATATCCTTGGCTTACGAGACTTGGGTAAATCGTAACCAGCCCATGCTGGCGGGTGCCGAGGCGGCAGCTTGTCACGGTCCCTTCTCTTGATGGGGTGTGGGCGTGCTGTTGGGCGCCCGGGGCCGATGCGAAATGAACGCTTCGCCTGACGGAAGCCGCCGGTCTCCACCGGCCGTGTCCTCATCGAAGCGGTCATTTCCGCGCCTGTCGTTACGACGAGTGAAGCCGACTGATCGGCTCCCAACGATCTCCCACCTTGCGGTAACGTCGCTTGACCGCTGACCATGCGATCCGGTGGACGACGGCTTCCCGGTCCGGATCCGACGCATGTTGATGCCACGCATTGTTGAACGCGGCGATGTAGATTTCCTGCCCATGCGTGGGGAGGTGCCGGCGGATCGGGTCCGGCAGGTCGTCGATCGTCGAATAGGGCATTGCGCGATTGCTCCTTCGGTCAGATCAGACAGAACCCGGGCGGCACGGTCAGCAATGGCGTGCGGACATCCGAACCACCGAAGCCGATATTGGCGCGGATCCCCGGCGTTTCGATGATCCCGGCCGAGCCGCCGTCTGATTGTGACTCGATCCTGGCCCGCGCAGGCAAACTGGGGCATTTTCCGGCGATGACCAGTCCCTACACCACGCTGTCCAGCCGCATCGCCTACCAGAACCGATGGACCCGGGTGCGAGAGGATCGCATCCTGCACGCCGATGGCTCACCGGGCCTGTACGGGGTGGTGGAGCGGTCGGACTTCGTTGTCATCGCACCCTGGCATCGCGGCCAACTGACACTGGTCGAGCAATACCGCTATCCTGTCCAGGCCAGGATATGGGAATTCCCGATGGGCATGTGGGAGCAAGCGCCCGGCACTGACCCGGCCGTCCTGGCGGCGGCCGAACTCCAAGAGGAAACAGGCCTGCTCGCCGGCCGGATGATCTACGCCGGGGAGATGTTTCAGGGACCCGGCTACTGCAATCAGCGCGGTCATGTGTTTCTGGCGACCGATCTGGTCCAGGGCGAAACCGACCGTGAAACCAGCGAGCAGGATATGATCTGCCAGGATTTCTCGCTGGCCGCGTTCGAGGCGATGATCCGCGACGGTTCGGTGAAAGAGGCGATGACCATCGCGGCCTTCGGCCTGTTGCGGATCAAGGGGCTGATTTAGCGCGGGCCGGCGTCCTCGGGCGGAGCTTTAGCCTCGATCCAGGCCGACAGCGGCCGTAGGACCACATGGGCGAAGAATACCACCAGCGCCAGGGCAACAGCCTTCGCGTAAGCCTGCGCACCGGCGGCACTGCCGATCGCGGCAACCGCCCAGTAAGTCGCGGCAGTGGACAAACCACGGACATGGTCGCCTTGACGCACGATGACGCCGGCCCCCAGGAACCCGATGCCCGTGGCCACCGCGCCCAGCGCCGCGCCCTGGCTGCCGGGGGCGTAGGTCAGCGCCATCTGGGCGAACACGCTGGCCGCGCCGCTGACCAGGGCGGCCGAACGCAATCCCCCCGGGTGGCGGCGCCATTCCCGCTCCGCCCCGATGATCGCACCCAGAAAAGCGGCGAATATCGTCGGGAAGACCGTGGCGAGGGTTGGCGGGATGTCCATCGTTTCAGGGTAGGGCGGGATCGGCGATCACGTCGAGTGCATCGTCCACCCGCCGGGGCCGCGAACGGCGTTGTATCCGCCCGGACCCGGGCCGCATCGGACCGTCCGGCAGGCAGGCCGGCGAGGATTGGGAATGCAGCAGGGACCCGGTCTTTCAGTTGGTGGATAGTCGTCTTATGGAAGGGAAACGATCGGAAAGGGATGTCCCATGAGCCGGCTTGTCTATGTGTTGAACGGCCCGAACCTGAACCTGCTGGGCAAGCGTCAGCCGCATATCTATGGGCACGAGACGCTGGCCGATGTCGAGCGGGATTGTCTGGCGCTGGCCGCTGAACTGGGGCTGCAACTCCGCTTCCATCAATCCAACCGCGAATATGAAATCATCGACTGGATTCATGAGGCCAGGGAAACAGCCGGCGCCATCGTGATCAATCCGGCGGCGTTCACCCATACTTCGGTGGCGATCCTGGATGCCTTGAACACGTTCGACGCCCCGGTGATCGAGGTCCACATCTCCAACGTGCATAAGCGCGAGGAATTCCGCCACCGTTCGTTCGTGTCGCTGCGCGCGGACGGGGTGATCGCCGGCCTTGGGACGCAAGGCTACCAGCTTGCGCTGCGCCGGGTGGCGCGATTGATCGACGAGAAGGTGGCTTGATCGCCGAACCGGCCCTGGCCTTCCGGCAGCCGCGCGGGCATGCTGGGCGGCTGTAAAGACCGCGATGGACGATACCCATGCGCCTTGCCTCCAAAACCTACGAATCCCCCGATATTGGTGCGGTGCAGGAACTGTATCACGCCAACGGCTGGACCGACGGCCTGCCCATTGTGCCGCCCACGCAACACGCGGTGGAAGCCTGTCTGGAATGGGCCATGACGCCGCCCGAAACCCTGATCGGGATCGAACCGGTGCGCGCCATGCCGGTCACCGCCGAAAAACTGGCGGTCAACGCGGTCATGGCCGGCTGCCTGCCGATGCACTTTCCGGTGGTGCTGACCGCCTTCACCGCGATGTTGCAGCCGGAATTTCTGCTGCATGGCGCGACATCCTCCACCGGCGGCTGCGCGGTGTTCGTGGTGCTGAACGGGCCGATCCGGCGGGAAATCGGCGCCTCCGGTACCTTCAACGCGCTGGGCAATTCCGATCGGGCGACCAGCGTCATCGGGCGGGCGATCCGGCTGGCGCTGATCAACATCCTGGAGGTGCGGCCCGGCGGAATTGACCGGTCCACCATCGGCCACCCGGGCAAGTTCACCTATTGCGTGGCGGAGGACGAGGAAGACTCGACCTGGCTGCCGCTGGCCCAACATCGCGGCATGCCGCCCGAAGTATCGGCCGTTACCGTCATGGCGGCGGGCGCCCCGCGGCAGATCATGAACGAATGGACCACCGAACCAAAAGAAATCCTGGAGACCTTCGCCGCCGAAATGCGCGCCAACCTGCGGCACTACTCGTTGCATGCGGGGAACTACGCGCTGATCGTGCCGAAGCAGTTGCGCGAACACTTGCAGGTTGCCGGCTGGACCAAAGCCGACATCGCCGCATTCATCCACGAGCGCGCTCGGATTCCGCGCCGCGAATGGGCCGATGTGGGGAAAGGCGCGGTGGTGCGGGATCGCGGCGACAGCATCTATCCCGCCCTGGAATCGCCCGGTCACCTGCTGACCATCGCCGCCGGCGGCCCGGCCGGCGGATTCGGCGCGGTGATCCCGCCGTGGCTGGGCAACAAGTCCAAAGCGGTGACGATGGCCATCGGTGCCTGTATTGACTGCGAGCCGCCGAAAGGGTGAACATCGGCTCATGGTGTTTCAGGTACTCGACCCGACGAACGAAACAGCGCCGCCGCCGGGGCAGTTGGCCCCGCGGCTGAGTTCGTTGCGTGGCAAGACCGTGGGCTTCATTTCCAACGGCAAGGAAGGGACGAAGGGTTTCTTCGCCCACCTGGACCGGATGCTCCGGACGGAGTTCGGCGCCGCCAACGTGGTCAGCCGCACCAAGTCCAACTACAGCGCCCCGGCCGATGGATACATCGTCGGGGAAATCGCCAACTGGGATGCCGTGATTACCGGCATCGGCGACTGAGGCAGTTGCTCGTCGTGCAGTCTGCATGACTCCATTACAGCGGAACGGCTTGGTATCCCCGCCATCGCGGTGATGACCACCCGTTTCGTCAGCGCCGCGGAACTCATGAGCCGTGTGCTCGGGATGCCCGATTACCAGTTTGCGGTGATCGATCACCCGGTCAGCAGCGCGTCCGACGCAGGGCTGGAAGCCATGGCCGCCGCGACGATCGCGCAGGCAAGGACGTTGCTGGGCCTGTCGTAACGCGCTGTTGTCTCGGCGGTTTTGCCTTTTCGTGCGTTGCTATCCGATCCGGGAGCAATGGAGGCCGCCATGGCGCGTGTTGTTGGAATCGATCATCTGTCGATACGGGTTAGCGATTTTCAGAAATCGAAGGACTTCTATGGGCGTTTGTTCGCATTCCTGGGCTTCAAGATAGAGGCCGAGTATCCAAACGCGATGGGATGGTCGAACGGGCACACGTTGTTCTGGATCGGCCAGGCGGATGCCAAGGGCCGGAAACATCATATCGGCGATGTGGGCATTCATCATTATGCCTTCCGGTTGCGCAGCCGGAAGGATGTGGATGACCTGGACGCATTCTTACGCAACGACCTGAAGGCGGAGATCGTCGATCCGGCCGGGGAATACTACGACGATTACTACGCGGTATTTTTCCTCGATCCCGACGGGATCAAGCTGGAGGGTATGCGCTGGGGCGAAAAGACACGGGCCGGCTAGCCCACCACCTTCAACCCCGAGCGGAACTGCTTGGCTAGTTCGCGGTAAACGATCGCGTTGCGGTCGAAGCGCGCCCGTTCGTCGGCGTCCATCACCCGGCGCAGCTTGGCTGGCGCGCCGGTCCAAAGCTCGTTCGGCCCGATGACCTTGCCGGGCGTCAGCAGGCCGCCCGCACCCAGCATCCCGCCTTCCTCGATCACCGCGCCGTCCAGAACCGTTGCGCTGATCCCCACGAATGCGCGGTTTTTCAGAGTACACGCGTGGATGACGGCGTTGTGTCCGACGGTGACATCGTCGCCGATGTGGGTGTCCATGCCGCCGGAGTCGATGTGGATGACGGTGCCGTCCTGGATGTTGGTGCGGGCGCCGATGCGGATGATACCCATGTCGCCGCGCACCAGGCAGTGGAACCAGATGCCGGTTTCGGAGCCGATGACCACGTCGCCGATCACCGCGGCGGTGGGGGCGATGAAGGCGTCGGGCGCGATCTGGGGGGTGACGCCGTTTAAGGAGAAGACCGTGCCGTAGGGCCAGGATTCAGTCATGTGTCAACTCCGAGCGTCGTGCAGGCCCAGCATCAGGGCGATGTTTTGAACGGCGGCGCCGGATGCGCCCTTGCCGAGGTTGTCCAGCCGGGCGACCAGCACCGCCTGACGACGCTTTTCGTTGGCATGAACCGTCAGCTCCAGCCGGTCGGTATCGTTCAGCGCCTGCGGTTCCAGTTTGCCGTCCTTCTGGGGTGGCACCACGCGCACCAGGTCGCAGCTGGCATAATGCGCTTCCAGCACGGCCTGCAGGTCAGCGCCGGTAGGCTTGCCGGGCAGGGTGTCCAGGTGCAGCGGGACCGACACCAGCATGCCCTTCAGGTAATGCCCGACGGAGGGCACAAAGATCGGCCTCCGCGTCAGGCCGCCATAAAGCGCCGTCTCGGGGACGTGCTTGTGTTCCAGCCCCAGGCCGTAAAGTTCGAAGGCCGGTCCCCCGGTTTCCTCGTGCGCCTGGATCATTGCCTTGCCGCCGCCGGAATAGCCCGACACGGCATTGATGGTAATAGGATAGTCGGCGGGAAGCAGCCCGGCATCGACCAGCGGGCGGATCAGCCCGATCGCGCCGGTGGGGTAGCAGCCGGGATTGGCGACGTTCTTCGCCTTGGCGATGCGGTCGGCCTGGCCGGGGGTCATTTCAGCGAAGCCGTACACCCAGTCGGGATCGACCCGGTGAGCGGTGCTGGCATCCAGAACCTTAGGCGCGGCATTGCCCAGCGAGGCAGCCATGGCGGCGGATTCCTTGGCGGCGTCGTCCGGCAGGCACAGGACGATCAGGTCCACCTCTGCCATGATATCGCGGCGGGCAGCGGGATCGCGGCGACGGTCGTGCGGCAGGCTTTTCAGCGTGACGCGGGGCAGGGCGCCCAGGCGTTCGCGGATGCCCAGGCCGGTAGTGCCTGATTCGCCGTCGATAAAGACCGTTGTCATATGTCGCGATGCTCCTTCCTCGGGGCCGAAAGTCGCGGGGTGGCGGCCGAAAAGCAAGAGGGGTCGGCGCGGGGCTGGTCTGTTCCGCCAGCCTTTCCGTCTTCGGCCGACATGCGAGGTATATTTACGGCAGGGGGTTTTTGGCCGATGTCTGCGCCTGAATGACCGATACGATTTTCGCCCTCGCCTCGGGGTCCGCCCGGGCAGCTATCGCTGTGATGCGACTCAGCGGTCCCGGCTCCGGCGCCGCTCTGGCCGGGCTGTGCGGCGGCCGGCTTCCCGATCCGCGCTATGCCGCGCTGCGGCGGTTGTTGGCGCCGTCGGGCGCGACATTGGACCACGCCCTGGTGCTGTGGCTGCCCGGCCCGGGCACCTATACCGGCGAGGACAGCGCGGAACTGCATCTGCACGGCGGCCGGGCGGTGATCGACGGCGTGGCGGACGCACTGGCCGACGCCGGCCTGCGCCCCGCCGAACCCGGTGAGTTCACCCGCCGGGCGTTCCTGAACGGACGGATGGACCTGGTGGAGGCGGAGGCCGTCCACGATCTGGTCAGCGCCGAAACCGAAGCCCAGCGCGTGCAGGCGCTGCGGCAACTGGAGGGTAAACTCGGCACGCTGTATCGCGATTGGGCCGACCGGCTGCTGGGGGTACTGGCCTACCAGGAAGCGCTGATCGACTTCCCCGACGAGGATCTGCCGCCCGGGGTCGAACACCGCCTGCTGGAAACCCTGGGTTCCGTGCGGACGGAAATCGCGGCCCATCTGAATGATGGCGGGCGTGGGGAAAAGCTGCGCGAGGGTCTGTTCTTCGCCATTACCGGCGCGCCGAACGTCGGCAAGTCCTCGCTGATCAATGCCTTGGCGGAACGGGATGTGGCGATCGTGTCGGACCGTCCGGG
Source organism: Pseudomonadota bacterium (assembly GCA_021807975.1). Taxonomy (GTDB): domain Bacteria; phylum Pseudomonadota; class Alphaproteobacteria; order Acetobacterales; family Acetobacteraceae; genus Rhodopila. Next base: position 17,208 of record JAKBCJ010000047.1, read on the forward strand.
CACCACGCGGGATGCGCTGGAAACCCGGGTCGTGCTGGGCGGGGTGCCGGTGACGCTGGTCGATACCGCGGGGCTGCGGGAGACCAGCGACAGCATCGAGGCCGAGGGCGTCCGCCGGGCGCTGGCCCGGGCGCGCGATGCCGATCTGGCGATGACGGTGATCGAGGCCGGGTCCGCACCGCCGGCCGATCCCGGCGGTTTGCTGATCGCCAATAAGGCCGACCTGGGCCGCCCGGGTCCCGATGGGGCGCTGCGGATCAGCGCGCTGACCGGCCTGGGTATGGGCGAATTGCGCGCCCGTCTGGCCGCCATCGCCCAACAGATGACCGCGTCGTCCGGCGCACCGCCG
>JAKBCJ010000431.1 GCA_021807975.1 Pseudomonadota bacterium
GCCGCCCGCCTCCCGGATCGCCGCCAGATCCACATACGGCGACGCCTGACCACGCCGCACCACCGCCAGACCCCCCGCCCGGCGGGCCGCGGCAACCGTCGATTCGCCAACGCCCGGCAACAGCACAAGACGGGACCGGACCAAAGCACGCAGGCAATGTTCGGTGAGGTCCCCCTCCCGCCCCGCCTCGGTCAGAATGCCGTTCTGCTCGACATAAGGGCAGTCCAGCCGGGCAGAGCCGCTCTCCCCCAGAAACAGCCGCCGCCCAACCCGGTTGAACAGCCCCAAAGCCACCGTCCGGCCCGACTCCGTGGCCTCGACCAGTACCGGATCGGGGAAGCGTTCGCCGGCCAGACACCCCACCCAGGTCCAGCTTTGGAAGAACGAGCACGCCGACCGCTCCTCCAGGTCCCGCCACGGCCCTTCCAGCGCTCCGATATCCGCCACGCCGCGGACCCGGACCTCAACCACGCCACAGCGCCCCGTACGCCGCGAACATCGCCGCCTGATCGAACTCCGCCCTGGCCTTGAGCAGATTGGCCGCACCGATGCGCCGCCGCAACGCCGGGCCGGCGGCCAACGCGGCCAAGGCGGCGGACAGCGCCGCATCGTCCATCGGAACGATGAAACCGGCGTTCTCCGGCGCCACCATCGACGCCACGTCACCCACATCGGTGGATACGACGGGCAAGCCGCTGGCCATCGCCTCGATCGCCGACAGCGGCATCTGCTCGGTGTCCGACGACAAGGCAAAAATATCGAACCGGGCGTAAAATCCGGCGGTGGCGAGGTGGTGGCCGGCGAACGTGACCCGGCCTGCAATCCCAAGCGCGCCGGCCAGCGCCTCCAGCGCCGGACGCTCCGGCCCGTCGCCGACGATCACAAGCTGGCCGGACGGGAGTGCCGCGAACGCCCGCAGCAGGCGTCCGATGTTCTTTTCCTCCCGCAGCGCCGCTACCGTGCCGATCACCGGCTCCGCGCCGCCGCGCAACGACCCGTCGGCCGCAAACCGCTCCAGATCGATGCCGTTGGGCACATAGCGGATGACGCTGGCCGGCAGTTTCCAAAGATCGCGCACGATCCGCACCAGATTGCGCGACGGCAGCACCACCGGGGAGCGGCCGAGCGCGAGGCGCCGCACCAGCACGCGGCGCGGGATGGGGGCCGAACGCTCCTCCGGCCCGAAGCCGTCCACCACATGCAGATGCCGCACCACCGGGACGACATTCGCCAGCGCGAACTCGATCGCCCCCCAGTTGCAGGTCACCAGCACATCGGGGCGCCAGTCCTTCAGCAGGCGCCGGTATCGCCACGCCGCCGTCAGCATCGCGTCCTTCGCCGCGGCGACGGCGGGGAAGGTTACATCCAGGCCGGAGTCCAGCCGTTCGCTGCACGCCAGATTGCCATCGAGCGACACGACGATATGGCGGAACTCCGGTCCGAAATGATTGGCGATGGCGGCAAACCGCACCTGCGCCCCGCCGACGGCGAAGGTTGGGAACACATGCATCACCAGCGGCGCCCTGCCGCCGCCCCGGTCCTGTCCGCTGCCCTGTTTCACCTTGACTTACCTGAAGCCTTCCGCCGAAACGGATGCACATGACCAAGCCTTGCCATACCGCAATCGCTTTTGTCGCCGCAATGCTGTGTGCCGCCGCGTTGCCGGCCCGGGCCCGGGAACTGGCTGTCGGCCCCGCCCGGACGCTGAAGCTCCCCAGCGAGGCTGCCGCTGTCGCGATGAACGGGGACACCATCCGGATCGACCCCGGCACCTATGCGGATTGCGCGATCTGGAACGCCTCGCGCCTGGTGATCGAAGCCGCCGGCCCCGGGGTTATCCTGGCCGGCAAGACCTGCGCCGAAAAGGGCATCTTCGTCATCGAGGGCACCGATACCACGATCCGGGGTATCACCTTCGCCAACGCCACCGTCTTCTGGCACAACGGCGCGGGCATTCGCCTGGCGGGCGACAACCTGACGGTAACGAACAGCCGCTTCCTGGGCGATGAAAACGGCATACTGGCCGGCGGCAGCACCCGCAGCGTACTGCGAATTACCGGCAGCGTATTCATCGGCAACGGCGCCTGCATCAACGCATGCGCCCACGGCGTTTATGCCGGCGCCCCGATCTATCTGCTGGAAATCGAGCATTGTGTTTTTCTGAACACCAAGATCGCACACCACATCAAATCCCGCGCCCTGAACACCATCATCCGGGACAGCCGAATCGAAGACGGGCCAGAGGGAACCTCCAGCTACCTGATCGACATCCCCGACGGCGGCAATGTGACGATCGAGGGTAACACGATGGAAAAAGGCGCGCTGACCAGCAACCCGGCGACAGCGATTTCGATCGGGGTCGAAAGCGCGAAAAACCCTACCAAGGCGTTGGTCGTTCGAAATAACCGCTTCACCAGCCATGTGCCGCGAGAGACGGCGTTCGTGCGCAACAGCACCGGCGTTCCGGTCACGCTGGACGCCAACATCGTGGACGGGAATGTGCGCCTGCTGGCCACCGGAGAGCCGCGCTGAGCGGTTGAGGCGAGTAACCGCTTCGCGAAATTGGAATTGCCGGCGGTTTACAGCCGGGCTTGACCGGCCGGCGAACTCCGAACATGTCTTGCCCATGAAACGAGAACTTGGGCGCCCGGTTTCCGGTGCCATCCTGTTTGGCCTGCTTGGTATCGCCCTGGCGATACCAAGCATCACCATGCACAGCCCGATCTTCCGCCTGGCCGCCTACGGATGCGGCGGCCTGTCCGCATTCCTTCTGCTGGTCGAGTTATTCATCTGGTGCAGCCTGCATCTGACGTGGAAACAGACGTCCATCGCGATAGCGGCCGCCATGCTGCTGCCGGCCGGTCTGATCTGGGGTCTGCGGCGGGCAAATTCGACGAGCGAGACGCCTGCCGGGACGGCATCGCCAACCAAGATCAACCTGACCATCTCGCCCCGCCCGCCGGACCCGGGCGGCTTCATTGAAGCAAGTCTGTCCGAAACCCGGCCCGGTTACACCAGCGAAACGCTGATGCGGATTTCGTCCGAAGGTGCGCAGCCCAACGACCTGGCCGCGTCCGGCATCATTGTCGAGGACGACACCGAAGACGGCGCCCGTGCGGCCCTGTCCTCGGATCAGGCCAGGAACCTGGTGTTCACCGTTAACGGCAAGGACGGGAAAGGCGGCAGCCTGAGTGTTCCGATGGGTCCCGGCGGCGTACCCTACGACCAAAACGTATCGTTGGCGACCGAGGCCGGTAACACCGGCAAGGGTGGCTTCCTGCGAATTCTGGTAAATGGCAAAGAGGTTGGTTTTCGTACGCTGCCAGACCCGATCGACTTTGGGAACGGCAAGTTTCACCCCTCCGCGCGGTCTGGAAAGAGTGGGTTTACCGGGATCATGATCGCGGCCGGGTTGCGCTTCGTCGTGCCATGGGCGTTGAGCAGCGGCAAGCTGAACGAACTGATCATCAACACCCGGGCGGCGCATCACGGCTTCTTCGCTGGCGACGATGGCGTCCTTTACCCGCCGCTGGGGCCCGAATCGGATGGTTGGTCCCCGCTGGCTGGTACATTCATGCGCAACACCTATCCGCCTTAACCATCGAAACGGCTGTATCAACTGGCACCGGCATAATCCGGCTGCCCCAATCGTCCGGAACCAACGCAAAGCATAACGCCCGCACGGTCGGCAGCGACCTGCGGCGTGGCGCTGCCTGGCAGCAGGACGAGCTTCGCGCCACTTGGGGCCGCTCGCCGGGGTTGGCTGCCTTGGGCGGTCAAGCAGCCAACGTGGCCGCCGGTCCGCCTCTTCCACAACAGACCGGCGCAACCCCTGTGCAAAACGCCTCCCGCCGCCAACATACCGGCTATGCCGCATCCCGAGACCTGGCTGAAAGTGTTGCCGAACGGCCTGTTCTGTGAGCCGGGCGGCTTTTACATCGACCCGTTGCGGCCGGTGGACCGGGCGGTAATCACGCATGGACACTCCGACCACGCCAGGGCGGGGCATCGGGCGGTGCTGGCGACGGCGGATACGCTGGCAGTGATGCGCGCCCGACTGGGCGACGGCGCCGGGCAGAGCCAGCAGGCCCCGGACTGGCACGAACCCGTC
>JAKBCJ010000432.1 GCA_021807975.1 Pseudomonadota bacterium
GAACGGCTTTGCCGCGCTGGCGGGGTTGGAAGACGGCAAACTGCGCGGCGCGGTCAGTGCCTCGACGGTCGATCCGGATACGGCTATCGGCGACACCCCGATGTTCGCCGCCATTCAAACGGGCGACGGCGACAGCGGCATCTGGACCGGTCCATCCGCCAGTGACGCGATTCGCCGTATTCACGCGTTCCGCCGCCTGCCCGGCCGCAAGCTGGCGGTCGTCGTTGCCATGGATGAGGAACAGGCATTGCGGCCTGCCGACGAATACCGCCGTCAGGCATGGACGATGGCGGCCGCCATCAGCGGCCTGTTGGCGCTGCTCGCCCTGGCGCTGGTCCAGATAATCCGCATGATTCGCCGACGGAATATCGCGGCGGCTGACTACCGCGCCAACCTCGCCGCCGCCAACGCCCAGTTCGAAGTTGCCCGAGCGCTGGCGGCGGCGAAAACCGAGCAGTTGGATACGACTCTGTCCGGCATGGCAGATGGCGTTTCCATCCTCGACGCGCATCTGTGTCTGGTTGAATGGAACGCCCGGTTCGCGGAGATCGCCGGTGTCCCGGCGGAAATCCTGCGGGTAGGTCTGCCGATCGAAGAGCTATTGAGAGCCCAGATCCGCGCCGGGCAGTTCGGAGCGGTGCGCGACCCCGAAGCCGAGGTGGAACGCCGCGTCGCCCGTATGCGCCAGGTCCGCCCGGGGATGATCCAAAGGCCGCGTCCGGATGGGCGGACACTGGAATTGCGTCGCAACCCGCTGCCGGATGGGGGCTTTGTCACCATCTACGCCGATGTCACCGAACGAAAGCGGACCGAAGATGCGCTGCACAGGGCGGAAGCGGCCCTGGACCTCGCGAACCGCAGAAAATTCAGCTTCGCGGCGATGGTCCGCCATTCAATCGAAAAACGCATGATTCCAATGCTGGATGTGATCCAAACCCTGGATGGCGGCGTGGAACCCGGCCTGCTTCAATCGATGGCTGACGTGGCCGGACAATCGAGCAGGGCCTTAAAGGACGTTTCGAGCGAGATCGAGATTTGGACGATGTTGGAGGCCGCGACATTGCCGATGCGCCCAAGCCCGTTCGAACTGCGTCCCCTGCTGGAAAGCTGCATTCGGGAATTTGGCGCGAAGGGCTCTGTTCGGACCGAACTTTCGGTGGCCAGCGATACGCCCGCGTGGGTGCTGACAGACCCCGTCCGCCTGAGCCAGCTTTTGCTGGCAATGCTGGCCAGCGCGGTCGCATCCGGGCGGGCAAATGCTGTTTGGATCACCGCCGAACCGGGGCTTAACAGCAACGAAGGTATCCGGCTGTCGGTGCGCGACGACGGACCGGAGACCGACCCGGTTGCACGGGCAGCGGCGTTCCTGCCGCCCGGACATCCGGGGCGTTCGGACTATGCGGATGCCGCCACGATGGAGCTGTCTATTTGCCATGGCCTGATCAGCCTGATGGGCGGCGCGATTGGCTGCGATACCGTCGGCTATCGGGAAGGGCATGGGGAAAACATCGTCTGGGCCGCTTTACCGCTAACCGCGATCCCTGTCCGCGCCGACCCCGGACTAGAAGCAAACATGCATGACTCCGGATTCGGGCGCGGCGATCTACCGGCTGACGGGATGGATGCAAGCGGCGAATTGCCGCGGCGCCAACCGCCGCGCACACGCATTCTGCTGATGGAACCCCCGGCCGGCGACCCGCCGACATCCGCCGCCATGCTGCGGCGCCATGGCCATCATGTGGATACTGCTGCCAGCGCCGCTGCGGCGATACAGGCCATGAAGACTGCACCCTATGACGTGGTACTCATGACAGCGGCAGCGGACAACGGCGATCTGGAAACCGCCGAAACTTTCCGCCAGCTTCCCGAACCCGCCTGTTCCACCCCGCTCATCGCGTTGACGCCCCGGTCATCCATCGACAGCGAAGCCGATGCGGTGGCTACCACTGGCATGGACGGGGTGCTCCGCCAGCCGTTTTCCAACGACGAACTGGCGGACGTGTTGCGACGCTTCGTATGGGCTGTGCCGCCCGAATTCCATCCCGGTGCGGTTGTCACGGCGCCCGAACAGGCGTTTCCCGCTGCGCTGTCCGCCGAACGGATCGGCGAATTACGCAATAACCTGCCGGACGCGATTTTCAACAATCTCGTGACCGAGTGTCTGGTGGACATGGACCATCGGCTTCCGGCACTGCGGCGCGCCCTGGTCGCCCGGGCACCGGGCGCGATTGCCGCCCACGCCCACGCCATGCTGGGAATGGCCGCGGGCTATGGCATGGTTGGTTTGGAAGCCCGCCTGCGGCTGGTGATGAACGCTTGCCGAGATGGAGATCTCTCAACGCTCGATGCAACCATCGTAACCGACATAGAACGCGATTTCGAGGCGGCTGCCGAAGGACTCCGGCGTATCCTGCGGCGCGATCCGGCCTGATGCGGCCGGAAAATTTCGACACGGCGTTAACCGTTTCTTAACCTCCGGCCGGTACTCTATCCTACATGCTTTCACCCGCGACATTCATTGGCATCGCGAACGCCATGGCATCGGCCGTATCGCCGGCTGGCCGGCCCGCCGTGCAGCCGGCCAGCCCGCCTGTGCAACCCGTCCGGGCACTGGGCATTCAGCCGCTTGGCGCACCATCCGGCCCGGCGGGCGGGGCGAAACCGCCCGCCACGGCATCGCCCAATCCGCCGGCCTCGCCGCCGCGTAACCTACCGCGGGGTTCGCTGCTCGATCTCAGCGTATAGTGCGATCCGCACATGCATCGAATCCGCACTTGATCCCGGCCGGCGGACAGGTCACGCTTGACCCATGAAATCCTTCGTTCGCCAAGTCCCCGCCGGAGATAACCGCGAGCGCTCGGTCTGCGGCGATTGCGGCTATGTCGCCTATGAAAACCCCAAAGTCGTCGTCGGTTCGGTCGTCGTGTCCGAAGGCCGCGTCCTGATGTGCCGGAGGGCGATCGAACCCCGCCGGGGTTTCTGGACATTGCCCGCCGGCTACATGGAGCTAGGCGAAACACTGGAGGAAGGGGCCGCGCGCGAGGCGTTGGAAGAAGCCGAGGCGGCGATCGAAATCGAGGGTATTCTCGGAATTTTCAGCATCTCCCGCATCGGCCAGGTCCAGGTGTTCTTTCTGGCCCGGTTCGGCGGCGACGGGCCGCCAATGTTCGGCCCCGGCGAAGAAAGCCTGGAAGTCTGCCTGTTCGCGCCCGACGAAATTCCGCGGGAGGAGATCGCATTCCCCTCGGTCCATTGGGCGCTCGATGCGTGGCTTGACACGAATGGCGGCCCGCTTGGAAGACCGGCGTGCAATCCGCCCAACGATGTCCGCGGCGTTCACCGGATGCCGCCGGAAGCCGCCGCATCGTAAACCCGGCGCCCGGCGGCGGCAGTGCCAGCAGCCAAGCCGCCGGGTTCGCCAGCCAGTGCAGATTTTTTTTGCATAAATCCCCAATTTGGAACCGAGGCATTAACCATTCGTTCACTCATCGCGGCGTAAACCTGTCGCCGTCCCGGATTTGCGCCGGGCATCGCCAGTTCAAGGAGATCGCGATGCGGAAAATCAGTCAAACCAGGTTCGCGCGGAAGGAACAGGACACCCCGGCCGACACGCGCGAGGAGCATGGCCCCCGCGGCGTTCGCGGGGCCACGATCACGTCCTGGCGCGGCTCCCCGGAAATCGATCTGACGGCGCTGTTTACGTCCCATCAGTCTGGTGCAAGTCTGGCCGGTTCGGCCAACGGCCGGGCATCCCACGAGACCATGGCGCTGTCCGATGGAACAGAGATCGGATTCGCGGCGCTCTCCGATTTCACCAAGGTATTGTCGTTGTAGCAACGGCACTGGTCCTGGCGGCACGGCTGCGGAAGGCCGGCCATTCCAGGATTGCCGTCGCCGTTGTCGAAACCAATACACCAGTAACGAAATCGAACGCCGGACCCGACCGCCTGACCTGTGGTCGCGGAATCGTGAAGACCGCTTCCGGCTGAATTGGCTCGCCATTCCGCACGGTCTCGTGTCTTGTTGCGCCGTGGATGCGGCATCGTCGCTGTATCGAAATCAACCCGGCCGAAGACGCGAAATTTCAGTGCCACGGTCGAGAAC